>NZ_JBFAON010000004.1:89532-362519 GCF_040659795.1 Pseudonocardia sp. NPDC049635 | reverse complement strand
AGGGCCTTACCGCTCGACTTGCATGTGTTAAGCACGCCGCCAGCGTTCGTCCTGAGCCAGGATCAAACTCTCCAACAAAAACCCTGACAAAAAAAGCCACAACTTCGCCGACGGGATCGACGAACCATGGCACAAACAACATGGCACAAAACGCCAAAAAATAGCTCGACACACTGTTGAGTTCTCAAAAGACACCCGCACCACACCACCGGCCACAACCGGATCCGAAGGCGGACCGCCTCGACCCCACCACCATAAACACCCGACAACATCGGACATCCACCCGGGGGGCCACCAGCCAACGGGGCCTGTTGACCGGGCAACCAAGGCCCGTTCTGTCCGGCTCACTCGCTGACCTGGATAAAGTTACAGCAGCGCTCTGGGCCCATGAACAGGGGGGTCCCCTTCCGGTGTCGCCGCAGGTCAGAGCGCCCCGGATGCACCTCCGGGGCACACCGGCCGGCCTGGCTGCCTGGCTGCCCGGCCGGGCACTCGAACTCCCCGATCGACCGACCGGCCCGGTGGCTCGACCGTCGCCCGGGGGGTGGCCGATCCCCGGCGTGGGCGACGCCCGGCGCCCGCTCCGCGGGGCCGAGTCGTGGATCACGAGCCCGTCCCAGGAGGGCTGGGGGGGGCACGACCTGCCGCTCGACCGAGGATCCTGCCCGGATCCGGGCAGGATCCTGGCCTCCACGACCCCGGACGGTCATGCTCGGACGGTGGATCCGGAGCTGGTGCGACACGTCGCGGTGACGACCGGTCTCCCGCCGGAGGTCGCGGCCCGGGTGGTCACCGACGTCGTCGCCCACTTCGCCGAGACCACCGAGGAGTTCGTCCGGCGCAGGCATCGCGAGCTGCAGGCCCGTGGTCTGCGCAACGACGAGATCTGGCCACGGGTAGGCGCAGAGCTCGACGCCCGGGTGGTCGCACCGGGCGCGGTGTCGGCGCGTCGGCTGCGCAGGATCGTCTACGGCTGAGGAGGACGTCGCATGTGCGGCATCGTGGGATACGTCGGGTCGCGGGAAGCCGCCCCCGTCCTGCTGGACGGGTTGGCTCGCCTGGAGTACCGGGGTTACGACTCCGCGGGACTGGCGCTCGTACACCGACGGAAGGTGAGCGTCCGTCGCACCGCAGGCCGAGTGGAGGACCTGCGCGATCTGCTGGACCGGGGCCCACTGCACGGGCGGACCGGGATCGCGCACACGCGCTGGGCGACGCACGGCGAACCCAGCGAGCGCAACGCCCATCCGCACACCGATACCTCCGGCCGTGTCGCCGTGGTGCACAACGGGATCATCGAGAACGCCGATGCCCTGCGCGCCGCGCTCACCGCCCGTGGTGTGGCGCTCTCCTCGGACACCGACAGCGAGGTGCTCCCGCACCTCGTCGCAGAGGCCCTGCAGGCCGGTGCCGGGTCGCTCGCCGAGGCCGTCCCGGCCGCACTGACCCACGTCGAGGGCACCTACGGGCTGGTGGTGCTCGACGCCAGGGCCCCCGAGGAACTGGTCGTCGCCCGCAACGGGAGCCCGATCGTGCTGGGGGTGGGCGACGGGGAGATGGTCGTCGCGTCCGACCTGGCCGCTGTCGTGCGACACACCCGGCAGGTGGTGTTCCTCGACGACGGCGAGCTCGTCACCGTCCGCGCCGACGGGATCGAGGGCTCGACCCGGATCGCACCCACCACGGTCGACGCCGACACCGGCGACTACGCGCTGGGCGGGCATCCCGACTTCCTCGCCAAGGAGATCGCCGAGCAGCCCGACGCGATCCGCCGCGCACTGGCCGGGCGGCTCGACACCCGTTTTGCCACCACCCGGCTCGGCGGCCTGGATCTGGACCCGCGGGACCTGCGCGGGGTCCGCCGGGTGCTGTTCCTCGGATGCGGATCCGCCTACTACGCCGGTGAGATCGGGGCCGGGCTGGTCGAGGAGCTCGCCCGGATCCCGGCGGCCGCCGAGCCTGCGGGTGAGTTCCGGTACCGGAACCCGGTCGTCGACCCGGAGTGCCTCTATGTCGCGGTCAGCCAGTCCGGGGAGACGGCCGACACCCTCGCATCCGTCCAGGAGCTGCGGCGCAAGGGGGGCCGGGTGATCGGCGCGGTGAACGTGATCGGGTCGGCGATCGCCCGCGAGTGCGGCAGCGGTGTCTTCCTGCACTCCGGGCCGGAGGTGTCGGTCGCCTCGACGAAGGCGGTCACGAACATGGCCGTGACGTTCGCGATGCTCGCGATCCTGCTGGGCCGGGTGCGCGACCTGTCCGTCGCCGACGGCCGCCGACTGGTCGCAGGCCTGCAGTCGCTCCCGGGCCACGTCGCCGAGATCCTGGAGCGGGACGGTGAGATCGCCGAGGTCGCGAAGCGTCATGCGGGTGCGTCGTCGATGTTCTTCGTCGGGCGCACCCGCTGCCGGCCGGTCGCGAGGGAGGGCGCGCAGAAGCTCAAGGAGATCTCCTACATCCACGCGGAGGCCTACCCGGCGTCCGAGTTGAAGCACGGGCCGCTCGCGCTGGTCACCCCGGACATGCCGAGCGTCGTCCTGGTGCCCGACGACGAGCTGCTGGCCAAGAACGTCGGCACGATCGAGCAGATCCGCGCCAGGGGCGGCCCGGTCGTCGCGGTGACCGACGCGACGCTCCCGGGCGGGCTCGCCGACGACGTCCTGCGGGTACCGCGGACCGAACCGGAGCTGGCACCGATCCTGCTCGCCGTACCGCTGCAGCTCTTCGCGCGCCACCTCGCCGTCGCACTGGGCCGCGACGTCGACAAGCCACGGAACCTGGCGAAGTCGGTGACCGTCGAGTGAGCTCTCGGGGCGGGCGGGGCGGGGCGGCTACCGGCGGTGGCCGAGCCGCCGGGCGTTGCCCCGCACCCGGGACCGGACCGGTGCCAGCGCCCGGGCCGCCGTCGCAGGCCCGGGGACCGCGGTCGCGGCGACGACGGCGGCCCGGGTGAAGGCATCGACCTTCTCCGTCCACATCCGGACGAGCTCGCGCTGCTCCCGGGGCCGTGGCGGCCATCCGCCGGTGACGAGCCGCGCGGTCCGGTGTGCGATCACCAGGGGCGCGGTGACCGCGATCTCGGCCATCGCGAGCCAGGGGGCGACGAACGCGGTGACTCCGCCGGCGCGGGAGGCGGGAGCACGAGAGGTACGGGCCATGAGCCGGACGGTAGCCCCGACCCCCGACCGAAACCACCCGTGACGCAACGGTCCGCCGGTCACCGAGCGCCCGCGACCGGTCACCGCCAGTCGCCCCGCGACACCCCCTCCTCTCGTTAACGATGCTTCCCGGGCCTCCGACACGGAACCGACCGCGACCCCCGGGAAGGACCACCGCATGCCCGTCGAGAAGTTCTGGGACGGCCTGGAGCGGCGCGTCGCCACCGGCGACGCACTGTCCGGGGGGCTCGGGGGGCTGACCCCGCCGGACGGCGTGACGCCCGAGTCGCTGCGCCGTGTCCTGGACCTCGAGGCTCACCACCTGCGTGATCCCGACCTCGCCGGCCGTCCGGCGGCAGTCCCCCAGCAGCTCCTCGCCCGGGCGGTCGCCACCGGGGAGAAGGCGCTGGCCGGCGCCGCCCGGCAGCGGATCGACGCCCGGGGACTGCTGGTGCTGGCCACCCGATGGCGGACCCGGCCGCCGTCCACCGCGCTGCGGCGGATCCTCGACGGTCACGGCGACGCCGTCACCGGGCTGGTACTGGAGCCCGACGGACGGTTGCTCTCGGTCGACGCGTCCGGAGCCGTTCTCGCCTGGGACACGGCGACCGGGCTGGCCGCGGCGACCGATCCGGTCGCGGGCACCCACGGGCCCCGGCCCGCGCCGGCCTCGCCCTGTGCGCGTGCGCTCGCCGTCTCCGCCGACGGCGGCCTGATCGCGGTGGCCGGGGCGGGCGGCGTCGTACGCGTGCTGGCCACCCACGGCGTGCAGGTCGGGGAACTCCCCACCGACGGGACGGAACCCGGCGTGCTCGCCTTCGCCTGCACCGCGGCCGGGGCGACCAGGCTGGCCGGCGGATCCGCGCTGGGCACCGTCCGCATCTGGGACGTGATCGGCGGGACCGCGGTCACGATCCCCGCGGCCCACACCGGCCCGGTCCGGGCGCTCGCCGCCGGCGGACCCGGCACGATCGTGTCCGGTGGCGTCGACGGCGCGCTGCGGACGTGGGACGCCTCCTCCGGTGCCCTGCTCGCCGGGCTGGAGGGTGACTCGGCGGTGACCGGGCTGGTCCGTACCGGTCCGGCCGAGCTGCTGGTCACCACCGCGGACGGCGGCGTGCACCGGCTCGATCTCGTCGCGGGCCTCCCGCAGGCATCGGAGCGGATCGGCGGGGGCACGGCGACGACCGCCGCGGCGGGGGCCGACACCGGGACCGCGCTGGTCGCCCGCGCGGACGGCGGTGTCGAGCTCTGGCGGACCGGTGACGACGACCCCGCGCCGGTGGTGCTGGCCGGGCACGGGGCCGCCGTCCGCGCCGCCGCCCTCGACGCCGACGGCGCGATCGCGGCGACCGGTGACGATCACGGGCGGATCCTGCTGTGGGACACCACCGGTGTCGACGGCGACGGGGACCGGCCGGGCCTGCCCGCCGCGGTCGGGGTGATCACCGTGGCCGGGGATCTCGTCGTCTCCGCCGCACGCGGGGCCGGACCGCTGGTGGCCCGTGACCGGCAGACCGGTGACGAACGCTGGCGGTGCTCGACGGACGCCCGGCACGTGTGGTCCGACACGGGCGGGACGCGGCTGTTCACCGTCACCGAGGGGGCCGCGGACCGGATCGAGGAGCGGCACGCCGCCACCGGGGTCCTGGCCGGGTCGACCGCGGTGAACGGCGCCGTGCTGGCCGGGAGGGGTGGGCTCGCCGTGCTCGGCGACACCGGCCAGGACCCCGGGCGGATCACCGTCGCCGATGCCCGGAGCGGCCGGGAGTTCCGCTCCGTACAGCTGCCCCGACCTGCCCACCGGGCCGCGCTCACCCCCGGCGGAAGCACCGTGCTGCTCGGCTCGGACACTGCGCTCATGGTGTGGCACACCGCATCCGGTGAGCTGCACGAGGTTGCGCTGCCCGGCTCGCAACTGGCCGGCGTCGCGATCGACGACGACGGCTGCCATGCGGTCGCGGCCGACGCGGACGGCCGGGTGCACACCTGGGCGGTCGGGTCGGCCGCCGTGACCTCGGTGCGCGCCGACCCGGTGCTGCTGCGCGCGGTGGCCGGGCTGGCCGGGCACCGGGCCGTCACCGCAGGCTCCGGCGGGAGCGTGGTGCTGTGGGACCTGACCCACGCCGAGATTCTCGGCCGGGCCCCGCTGGACGCGCCGCTCACCGCCGTGGCCGCCGTCGCCGGGCAGATCGCGGTCGGCGACGCATGCGGCGACACGCACTGCCTGGACGTGCTGGAGCGGGCGCCGCTCCCGGCCGGGACGATCCCGGAGCAGGGGCCCGGCGCGTCCGCGATCCCCGGGCCACGGGACGCCGAGCCGGCACCGGGCGGGCGGTCCGCCGGCACCGGCAGCGCGAGCGGGGAGGCGGAGCCGGCCGGCGGCCGGACCCCGCTGTTCCGGAGGCTGTTGCGGAGCTGAGCCGACCAGGACGGTCCAGGACCCGGTCAGGACGGAAGGGTGTACCCGCCGAACTTGTCCCGCAGCGTCTTCTTGGAGAACTTTCCGACGCTGGTCTTGGGCACCTCGTCGATGAACTCCACCGCGTCGGGCAGCCACCACTTGGCGACCTTGCCGGACAGGAACTCGATCAGCTCGTCCGCGGTGAGCTGCTCACCGTCGGCCACCACGACACAGGCCAGCGGACGTTCCACCCACTTCTCGTGCGGTACGGCGATCACCGCGGCCTCGGCGACCTTCGGATGCGCCATGATCTCGTTCTCCAGCTCCACCGAGCTGATCCACTCACCACCGGACTTGATCAGGTCCTTGGTGCGGTCGACGAGCTTGACGTAGCCGAGCCGGTCGACCACGGCGACGTCGCCGGTGCGCAGCCAGCCGTCGTCGGTGAACTGGCTGCCTCCGCCCTCCCCGCGGTAGTACTCCTTGGCGATCCACGGCCCAGCGGCCTGCACCTCACCGGTGGAGACCCCGTCCCAGGGCTGCTCCTCGCCGGTGTCCGGATCGGCGATCCGTAGCTCCACCAGCGGGACGGCGGGCCCCTGCATCGCGCGGACGTCGGCCTTGGCCTCCTCGGGGAGCCCGTCGTGTTCGGCGCGGAGCACCCCGAGCGCCGCCAACGGGGACGTCTCGGTCATCCCCCAGCCCTGCAGCAGAGGCAGCCCGGTCGCCTCCCGGAACCCCTCCGACAACGACTTCGGCACCGCCGATCCGCCGCAGAGGATCGTGCGCAGCGAGGACACGTCGTAGTCGGACAGCTTGGGGAGCAACCCCATCCAGATCGTCGGGACGCCCGCCGCGACCGTGACCCGGTGCTCGGCGATCAGCGAGAGGATCGCGTCCGGTGTCATGCCGGGCCCGGGCAGCACCAGCGACGTGCCGGCCAGCAGGCAGCCGTAGGGCAGGCCCCAGGCGTTCGCGTGGAACATCGGCACGACGGGCAGCACGACGTCGCGCTCGCGGAGCCCGACGCCGTCGGCGAACAGCGTCGCCAGCGAGTGCAGCAACGTGGAACGGTGCGAGTAGACGACGCCCTTCGGGTTCCCGGTGGTGCCGGAGGTGTAACACATCGCGGCGGCGGTGTTCTCGTCCTCGACGACGAAGCGGCCGCCGACCGGGGTCGCGGCGGCGAGCAGTTCCTCGTAGTCGGAGACCCGGGGGTCATCCGGGAGCTCGGGACCGGCCCCGTCGTCGATGACGACGACGTGGCGGACCGACTCCAACCGGTCGACGTGCTGCCAGAACAGCCCCAGCAGCGACCGTTCGACGAAGACGACCTCGTCACCGGCGTGGTTCGCGACGTAGACGAGCTGCTCGGGGAACAGCCGCAGGTTCAGCGTGTGCAGCACCCGGCCGGTGCACGGCACGGCCAGGTAGAGCTCGAGGTGGCGCGCGGTGTTCCAGCAGAAGGTGCCGACCCGCCCGTCCGGGGAGATCCCGAGCGTGTCCAGGACGGTGGCCAGCCGCCGGACCCGGACGGCCCAGTCGGCGATCGTGATCGCCTCCGTGGTCCCCGCTGGTGTCGCCGTGACCAGTTCCTTGTGCCCGAAGTACTGCTCCGCACGGTGGAAGACGTGCGGCAGCGTGAGGGGGCGGTCCTGCATCAGTCCGAGCATCGTTGCTCCTGGCGCCGTCGTGTCCGGTGAGGTCGGTCACCGCGACACTACCGTCGCCGCGACGGGGACCGGATGATCGCCGACGCTCCGTACCGTGCGGCACGGTGCCCTCCGGTGGGCCGGGTGTCGTAATGTGTTCCGGTGTCCGCCGGTCGATCCGGCCGGGTGGACACAGTCGATGGGTCGAGCAGCCGGCCCGGCGTCCTTCCTCCGGGGAGGACGGTTCACGTACGCACGAGATGCCGTGGACCGCGCCGGGTGGTACCACCGACCTCGCGCCGTCCGCGACGGCGGAGGTCTGATGTCCACGGGGTCGTCGAACCTGCGGTACCTGCGCGGCTGCCGCGACGACCCCGCCTTCCTGGCCACCCGCTCGCCGTACCTGGTCCTCGACCGGGACCTGCGCATCGTCGCCGCGAACCCCGCCTACTGTGCGGCGACCCTGCGCGCACCGGACGAGCTCACCGAGCGCCCCATGTTCGAGGTGTTCCCGGACAATCCGGACCTCCCCGGGGCCGACGGTGTCGTGAACCTGACGTCCTCGTTCGAACGCGTGCTGCGCCGCGGCCGCCGCGACGCGATGCGGGTGCAGCGCTACGACGTGCCCGGCCCCACCGGGACGACCGGGTTCGTCGAGCGCGTGTGGGTGCCGGTGAACTCACCGCTGCGCTGCCCGGACGGTCACGTGATCGGGTTGCTGCACCACGTGGAGGACGTCACCGGTGTGCTGGACGGCGCGGCTCCCGACGACGGAACCGGGGCGGCCGTGCTGGCCCGCACGCTGGCCGCCGAGAACGCCGGACTGCGTGCGCGGTTCGACCGGCACGCCAGCATCGAGCAGGCCAAGGGAGTACTGATGGCGCGGCGCGGTTGCACGGCGGACGAGGCGTTCGCTCTGCTGCGGACCCTGTCGCACAACAGCAACACCAAGCTCTACGCGGTGGCCGACGCCCTGCTCGCCGAACTCGGCCGGTAGCACCCTCAGCCGCGGACGATCAGTACCGGGCACGTCGCGTGACGCAGCACGGCCTGACCGACCGAGCCGAGCAGCAACCCCGCCAGCCCGCCGCGGCCCCGCGAGCCGAGCACGACCAGGCCGGCCTCGGCCGAGTGCCGGACGAGCGCACGGGCCGGCCGGTCCCGCACGACGACGCGCTCCACCTCGACGTCGGGATACTTGCCCGACCATCCGGCCAGCCGCTCGGCGAGCAGTGCCCGCTCCTCGGTCTCCCAGGCCTCGCTGTCGATCAGGACGGCGACCGCCGGGTCGACGACCACGTCGGACCAGGCGTGCAACGCCCGTAGCGGCACCGAACGCCGGGACGCCTCCTCGAACGCGACGCCGACGGCGGCCTCCCCGGCCGGTGACCCGTCGACCCCGAGCAGCACGGGGAGCCCGGAGCCGGGCGCCCGCTCACCGCGCACCACCAGTACCGGTGAGCCCCCGTGCGCGGCGAGCGTCACGGCGACCGATCCGATCAGCAGGCCGGTGAACCCGCCCAGCCCGCGACTGCCCACCACGGTCAGCACGGCTGAGCGGGACTCCTCGGTGAGGACCTGGGCCGGATGGCCGGTGCGCAGCTCCGAGTCGATCTCGATCCCGGGCGCCGCACCGGCGGCCACCTCCGTGGCCAGCTCCAGGGTCGCCCGCAACGACGTCGCGACCTGCTCCCGGTAGGCCGCGGTCAGGCCCAGGTCGTGCCGGGGGGCCGCGGGCAGCGGGGTGAACACGGCGACCAGGCGCAGCGGGACGTGCCGGGACGCCGCTTCGTCGGCCGCCCAGCGGACCGCGTCGAGTGCGGACTCCGACCCGTCGACGCCGGCGACGACCGGACCCGTGTGCCGTGCTGCCATGCTCGCGCTCCTCCCCCGAGGACCGGTCGTGCCCGGCCCGCCCGATGTCCAGGATGCACCGGTGTCCGGCTGCGGCACCCGGGTCGTCCGGCCCCCGTGGCCGGGACCGACGGTCCCGTCCGGATGCCCGGGGTGGACCGTTGCGGCACGATGGGTGATCGGACGTCGAGATCACCGGAGGCGACATGACCGCACCGTTCCCGACCGGGAGCAGCCGGCCCGGCGGCACCCTCACCGGTCGCTACCTGCTGGTGCTCGGGGACGACCTGCTCGGCGACGACGACACGGCCGCCCGCGCCTGTGTCCGGGAACTGACCGGGCTCACCGAGGTCACGAGCAGCCGCGACGCCCTACCACTGTCCCCGTCCGGTTTCCACCCGACGCTGCTCGCCCGGCTCGGGGTCGCGGTCGCGGAGCTCGACCCGGACCGGTTGCGGGCCGCCCGCGCCGACCGGCGGCTGATCGCCGTCGAACCGGAGCGTGTGCAGCGCGCACTGGGCTCCGGCTCCGGGCTGTCCGCGGAGTACCTGCGCGGGTTCGCCGACGCCGCGACGTTCCTGCGCGACCGGGCGATCGCCGGCGCGGCAGCCGAGGCGCCGGTGCCCGCCCGGTTCGGTGACACCGAGCAGCTGACCTGGGGGCTGCAGGCCACCGGGGTCGACGCGGTGCCCGAGACCGGGGCCGGGATCGGCGTGGCGGTGCTGGACACCGGTCTCGATCTCGGTCATCCCGACTTCGCGGACCGCGACATCGAATCCCGCTCGTTCGTCGACGGGCAGCAGGTGCAGGATCTCCAGGGGCACGGCACGCACTGCGTCGGCACCGCGTGCGGTCCCCTCTCTCCCGGTTCGGGTCGCCGCTACGGCGTCGCGTACGAGTCCCGGATCCTGGTCGGCAAGGTGCTCGGCGACGACGGCTCAGGGACCGACGCCGGGATCCTCGAAGGCATCGAGTGGGCGATCACGAGCGGCGCGCAGATCGTCTCGCTGTCGCTCGGGGCGGACCTCGACGAGGTGTCCGCCGCCTACGAGAACGCCGGCCGCAGAGCGCTCGACGCCGGCGTGCTGATCATCGCCGCGGCCGGGAACAACGCCGAGCGCTCCGCCGGGAACGTCGGCTTCGTCGGTGTCCCGGCGAACAGCCCGTCGATCATGGCGGTCGGCGCGGTGGACGCCGCGCTCGCGATCGCCGAGTTCTCCGCCGCGAGCTCGGCGGTCGACGGCGGGCAGGTCGACATCGCCGGGCCCGGCGTGGACGTCTACTCGTCGTGGCCGATGCCGCAGCGCAACGACACGATCTCCGGGACGTCGATGGCGACCCCGCACGTCTCCGGGATCGCCGCGCTGCTCGCCCAGCGGACCGGGGCCCGTGGCCGCGATCTGTGGACCGGGCTCACCCAGGCGGCGCAGCGGCTCCCGCTGCCCTCGGGCGACGTCGGCGCCGGGCTCGTCCGCGCGACCGGAGGCTGAGATGGCGAGGGTGCTGGTGTCGGTGACCCGCGGACACCCGGTCGACGACGTGGCCAGGGCCTGTGCGGCGGCAGGGTTGCAGGTGGAGAAGGTGTTGCACGCCGTCGGTGTCGTCGTCGGGACCTACGACGACGACCCGCCGGACCTGGCCGGGCTGCCCGGCGTCGGCTCCGTCGAGCCGGACGGTGAGGTGCACCTCGACGGATGACCGACGGCCGTGCAGCGACCGGCGGATCAGGCCAGCGCGGGGAACGCCGGGCGCGCCGCGGCCTGTGCGGTCAGCCGGGCCCTGGCCAGCTCGTGGGCGACGGTGACGGTGTCGGTCCCCCGCTCGGCCGCGGCGTCCAGGATCCGGACCGCGGTGGTACCGATCGCGTCGATCTTGTCGTCGATGCCGTCGTCGCTGCCGAGCACCTCGGCCTCGCAGACGATCACACCGCCGGCGTTGGCGACGAAGTCCGGGACGTAGTCGACACCGCGCGCGGCCAGGGTCGACGCGAGCTCCGGGGCAGCGAGCGGGTTGTTCGCACCGGGGACGATCGCCCCGGCGCGCAGCCGGTCGACCACCGTCGCCGTGAGCACACCGCCTGCTGCGCAGGGGCAGAGCACGTCGACGTCGGCGGTGAGGATCTCACCGACCGGCACCGCGACGGCACCCGCGGCGTCCCGCACCGCCCGCACCCGGGCGTCGTCCACGTCGGTGACCAGGACCTCGGCGCCGGCCGCGCGCAGCAGCCCGACCAGTGACGCCCCGACCTTGCCCAGGCCCTGCACGGCGACCCGGCGACCGGCGAGACCGTCGTGGCCGGCCCGCCCGAGGGTGGCTCCGATCGCCCGGAAGACACCGCGGGCGGTGAACGGTGAGGGGTCCCTGCGGGAGGACACCACCGGCACGTCCTTCGCCAGGATCTCCATGTCGGACGCGTCGGTGCCCATGTCGGCGCCCGGGATGTAGCGCCCGCCCAGCGAGGCGACGTGCCGGGCGTGCACCGGCAGGAACGCCGCCTTGTTCGCCGGCGTCGGCGCGGCGTCGACGACGCTCTTGCCGCCGCCGAGCGAAAGCCCGGCCAGCGCGGACTTGTAGGTCATGGCGCGGGCGAGCGCCATCGCGTCCCGGACGGCGTCGTCGAAACTCGGGTAGGCGCGCATCCGTACCCCGCCCAGCGACGGGCCCATCGTGGTGTCGTGGATCGCGACCGCCGACCGGATCCCGGAGTCCGGGTCCCGGACGAGGGTCAGCTGCTCGAAGTCGTCGGCGTCGAGGATGTCGAGGATGTTCATGGGGTCTCCACGGAGCGGCGGCGGGGCCCGGGGGTGTGGGCCGTCCACGGCAGTCCAGCGTCCGCCGGGCCCCCGAGCAAGATCCTCGACCGATCCGGCCTCCGACACGCAACGAACACGCGTATCGGCGCCAGGACGTATCAGATCGTTGCGTCGACACTGAGCATGCTCACCACTTCCGGGTATATCGGTCGACGGCCGCGCTCCGGACACCTACCGTGGGTGGCGATCGCACGGGCCGACGACCGGCCCGTCGCCCGGTCGTGCAGGGCACCGCCCCTCGACCCGCCCGGCACCACCACGTGGTGGTGCGCCCGGGCACCCGACCTCCGAAGAATCGACCACAGAACCGTGCGCGTCCCACTGCTCAGTCCCGACGACCCCACCGTCCGCGACGCCGTCGACCGGCTCGCCGCCGAGTTCGCCGGACGGGCCCCCACCTCGCTCGTCGAGCAGATCGTGCGGGGCTCCCGCGACGACCTCGACAGTGTTCCCGCCCCGGCCCTGCCGGAGATGGTGGAGCGGCTCGCCCGGCAGCGGCTGATCGAGCACGTGGGCTGACGGGATCGAGCGTCAGCCGGTCTCGACCCCGGTCCCGAGGCACGCGAGGCCGCTCGACCGGCCGGAAATCGCTCACCGGATCGGCGGGATTCCGGCCGACCTCCCTGCATCGCCGCAGCTCATCGACTCGGGACACGGAGTACGACCCGCGCAAACGACTCGGAACGGCCACGTTCCGTCCAGGCAATCCCGGCCCGTTTCGCTAATGCCACACCGAAACGGCAGGAGGGCCCGTGACCACCGCGCCCGGCGTCACCCGACACACCACGCCACCGTCCACCGACGACCCGATCCTGGGCTGGTTCCAGGCACCACTCGATTCCGGTCCCGGCCCCGGATTCCTCGACCGGCCCGACGCGACCGGTCACACCTGGCTCGCGACCCAGCTGGAGTGTGCAGGCGTCGAGATGCTCGTCCTCGACGGGGCGGAGGCGGGCCCTGACCCGTTGGCCGTGGCCCCGCTGGTCGTGGCCCACACCGAGCGCCTCGCGGTGGTCGTCCCGGTCGACCCGGTCGGGCTGCCACCGTGGATGGCCGCCCGCGCCATTGCGACTCTCGACCATCTCGCGGACGGGCGGGTGGGGTGGTACCTCACCGGTCCCGGTGCCGACTGCACGGAGCGTGCGAACGAGTACGTGGACCTCCTTCGCCGGCTGTGGGCCTCGTGGGACGCCGATGCACTCGTCATGGACCGCGCCGCCAACGTCTACGTGGACCACACCAAGGTCCGGCCGATCGATTTCACGGGTCGCTTCTACGCCTCGCGAGGACCGTTGAACACCCTGCGCCCGCCTCAGGGTGCCCCGCCCCTCGTGCAACCTCTCGGCGGGCCGGACCGGGCGGCCCCGATCGGCAACAGCGACGCCTTCGTCGGTGGGGCGGGGCCGGGACACCTGCTCGTCGTCACACCGGTGACCGATGCCGTCGTCGAGGACACGACCCCGGACGGCACCCACCTGCTCGGCGGGCCCGTCGCCCGGATCGTCGACCGGCTCGCCGCCCTGCTCACCGGCACCGGTGCTGCCGGGGTGCTCCTTCGCCCGGCGGACGGGACCCGTCGTGGCGCGAGCGAGCTGATCGATGAGCTGGTCCCCGCCCTGCACGCCGCCGGGATCGGTGCCCCGTCGGCCGGCGGGATGCTGCGCTCCCGCCTCACCGCTGCGACCCGGAGGTGACCGCCATGCCCGATCGCCGTTTCCATCTCGCCTGGTTCATGAACTTCAGCAATCCGCCGTGGAACGGCCAATGGGCCGGTAGGGACGGCCGAGAATGGCCGAACGGAAAGTTCCACGTCGATTTCGCCCGGGCACTCGAGCGTGCCTGTTTCGACTACATGATGCTCGAGGACTCGTCGATGGTCTCCGACCAGTACGAGGGCTCGTCGCGGGTGGACCTCAAGTACGGGCTCTACGCACCCAAACACGATCCGGTCATGCTGGCTCCCGTGCTGGCTGCCGCGACCCGGCACCTGGGCATCGTCGCCACCTGTTCGACCTCCTTCTACCCGCCCGAGATCCTGGCCCGTCGCTTCCACACGCTCGATCACCTCAGCCGGGGCAGGATCGGGTGGAACATCGTGACCTCGAGCGAGGACCGTGCGGCGCAGAACTTCGGCCTCCCGCGGCTGCCCGAGCACGACAAGCGTTACGAGATGGCCGACGAGTACGTCGACGCCGTCGAGCAGTACTGGTCGGCCGCCCCCGTCGATCCGGCCGATCCGCTGCCGTCGATACAGGTGAAGGGCAGCTACGTCCGGATGGACGCGACGGTGCCGGGGCCGCGGTCACCTCAGGGCAGGCCCGTGTACTGCCAGGCCGGTGGTTCTCCCCGCGGCAGACGCTTCGCCGGCGAGCACACCGACACCCTGCTCACCGGAGCAGGCTCGGGGAACCGGTCGATGAAGGAGTTCCGGGACGACATCCGGTCCTGCGCGGCTGCGGCCGGTCGCGACCCCGACGCTGTGAAGGTCCTGTTCATCACCTCGCCGATCCTCGGTGACACGATCGAGGAAGCCCGCGCGAAGCGTCGTGCGATGGAGGCCGCGATCGATTCGCGGATCGAGTCCACGCTGGGCCACATCGGCGCCCTGACCGACAACGACCTGTCCGGCGTCCCGCTCGACGAGCCGTTCGGTGACCTGAAGACGAACGGCCACCGGACCACGCTCGCCGACTTCATGTCCTACGGCGACACCCCGCGCGAGGCCGCCCTCGGCTGGTCCATGAAGAACGTCCGGTTCGTCGGCACGCCCGACTCGGTCGCCGAGGAGATGGGCGAGGTCATGGACGACGTCGGCGGGGACGGCTTCCTCATCAGCGGTGGGATCACCCGCCGCTACCTGGCCGAGATCACCGACGGGCTGGTGCCTGCCCTTCAACGACGCGGCCTGGTCCGTTCGAACTACGAGTACGCCACCCTGCGAGAGAACCTCATGCAGTTCTGAGGGAGTCACATTAATTGCCGGTTTACCATTGGTGACCGTACTCGACACGCCAGCTTCGTACGCTTGCCATCTGCCGCGGACATGGCGGATGCCGGTCCTGTCGTACCTGAATAGCTCTCTCGAGCGCCGATCATCCGTCCGATGCGCGACCGCAGGCTCCACCGTTCGGGAGCGACGCCGCTCCCACCTCACATCACGCCCCGGGTTTCAGCTTCCACGGGTTCCGTGTCCCAGTCGGTTCTTGTCGATCACCCACCTGTGACCACGCCGGGCACCGCCCAGCTCGAGGTCATCGGTCTCACGGTTCGTTACTCCGGTCAGGTGGACGCACCCGCCGTCGACGACGTCACCTTCTCCATCGCCCCCGGTGAACTCGTCGCGCTCGTCGGTGAGTCCGGATCCGGCAAGACGACCCTCGGCATGGCGGTCGGCGGCTTCTCCGACCCCGCAGCCACCGTCACCGGAGAGTTGCGGCTCGCCGGTCGGTCGATCCCCCCGCCCGCGGCCACGCTGCTGCCGTATCGCCGTGCCGGGGTCTCGATGGTTTTCCAGGACCCGATGAGCTCGCTCGACGTCGTGTGGACGGTGCGCAGCCAGTTCTCCGCCGTGCTGCGAGGTACCGGTGTCACCGATCGGGCCGAGATACGCGCGAGGACCGCACAGTGGCTGCTCAAGGTCGGCCTGACCGATCCCGACCGGGTCATGGCCTCGCGCCCGTACGAGTTGTCGGGCGGTATGCGCCAGCGGGTCATGATCGCGCTCGCACTGTGCAGTGCCCCCGCGCTGGTCGTCGCCGACGAGCCCACCGGTTCGCTGGACGCCGAGAACTCGCGGGCGGCGATGGCGTCGTTCATCGACCTGGCCCGCGACTCCGGGACGTCGCTGCTCATGATCAGCCACGACATCCGGCTGTGCCGCGAGTACGCGGACCGGATCCTCGTCATGCATCGGGGAAAGGTCGTCGAGCAGCTCGCTGCGAACGCCGTCGACGACGCCGTGCACCCCTACACCCGCGCGTTGCTGCGCTGCGTGCCGACCATGGCCAACTTCACCGTCCGCCGCCTGCCGACGGTCGACTCCTTCCTCGGTACCGGTGAGCTCGTCGATGGCTGAGCACCACCGCACCCGGCTGGTCGCCGCGGGGGTGACGAAACGGTTCGCCGGCGGTGGTCGACGTCCCTCGCACGTCGCCGTGGACGGCGTGGACCTTGCGATCGAGGCCGGCCGCAGTATCGGGATCGTCGGCGAGTCGGGCTCGGGGAAGAGCACGCTCGCCCGCCTGTTCCTCGGCCTCACCTCCCCCTCCGACGGCCGCATCGAGCTCGACGGTGAGGATCTGACCGAGATCCTGTCGGTCCGCTCACGCCTGGTGGCCTTCCGCCGGCGGGTGCAGTTCGTCGCGCAGGACACGACATCGTCGTTCGACCCGCGCCGTTCCCTCGGTGACACGTTGGCCCGACCCGCCAGGGAGCTGCTCGGGATGAACGGATCGGACTCCGCCGCGCTCGCGGTGCGGACGGTCGCCCGTCTCGGCCTCGACCCGGCGATGCTCTCCCGGTTGCCCGGTCAGGTCTCCGGCGGGCAGCGGCAGCGCTTCTCGCTGGCCCGGGCACTGGTCGTCCAGCCCGACGTCCTGGTCTGCGACGAGGTGGTCTCCGCACTCGACGTGTCGGTGCAGGGCGCCATCCTCAACCTGCTCTGCGACATCCGCGACGAGTTCGGCACCTCCATCGTCTTCGTCTCCCACGGTCTGCCCGCGACCGCGTTCATCGCCGACGAGATCGCCGTGATGTACCGCGGCAGGCTCGTCGAGCACGGACCGACCGAGCAGGTCGTCGAGCACCCGCAGCACGACTACACCCGTCGTCTGCTCGCCGCCCAGACCGGCCCCGGTGACGCCGACGCCGTACTCACCGCGGGCGTGACACCGTGACCACCGCCGTCGACGATCCGGTGCTCACCGGTACCGGCTCCCGGATCGGGGCGGTGTTCGGCCGGCACCGCTGGTGGATCACCCGGCTGCTGGCCCTGCCGGTGCACCTGTTCTTCTTCGCGATCTCGGTGTTCTTCCTGGTCCGTCTGGTCCCCGGCGATCCGGTGCTGGTGGTCGCCGACAGCGACGTCACACCGGAGCAGTACGCGCAGATCGAGGCGCGGCTGGGACTGGACGGCAGTCTGCTCTCCCAGCTCGGCCGTTTCCTGGGTGGACTCGTCACCGGTGATCTCGGTGCCTCGTTCGTGACGAGCAGGGATGTGTTGTCCGACCTGCTGACCCGGTTGCCCTCCACGGTCGAGCTCGCGCTCCTCGGCGTGACGGGCGCCGTCGTCGCTTCGCTCCTGGGCGGCTACCTGGTCGTGACCCGGCCGCAGACCCGCTTCGCGAGGGCGGCACGCGTCTATGCGCGGACCGCGGGCGCACTGCCCGACTTCTGTCTGGCCGTCATCGGCATCGTGGTGTTCTACGTGGTCCTGCGGTGGGCGCCCGCGCCATTGGGCCGGTTGTCCACCCGCCTCGAGCCGCCGCCACGGGTCACCGGCTTCTCGCTGTTCGACGCGTTGGTGACCGGCACCTGACCCAGTTCTGGTCGATCGCGACCCATCTCGCGCTCCCGGTGATCGTGATGATCATCGCCTACACCCCGCTGATCATGAAGCAGCTGGTGCTCGGCCTCGAGGACGCCGCGACCTCCCAGCAGGTCCGCTTCCGGATCGCCAGCGGCGCGACCCGGGGCGCGGTGATCCTCAGCCTGTACCGCAGGGCGCTGCCCAGTGCGGTGATCATGGGTGGCTCGCTGTTCGGAGGGCTCTTCGGCGGCGCGGTGATCATGGAGTCGCTGTTCTCCCTCGGCGGGATGGGCCAGTACGCGGTGGATGCCGTCAACTCCTACGACCTGCCGGCCCTCCAAGGGTTCCTGCTGGTCACCGCTGCTGCGTCCCTGGTGGTGTTCCTGATCGTCGATCTGATCAACATGCTGCTCGACCCGCGCCTGCGCCCCGGCGTCACGACCAGGGAGGCCTGAGCGATGGCGACGATCTCCGCCCCCCGCTCCTCGGTGCGGTTCCGCGCCTGGGGTCACTGGTGGCGCTTCACCCCGCTGCTGGTGCTCCTGCTGCTCGCCGTGTTCGGCCCGCTGCTGGTGCCCTACGACCCCACCCGGGTCGTCGGCCCGCCCTCCGTGCCACCCGGTGCGGAGTTCTGGTTCGGGACCGACTCGCAGGGCATGGACGTCTTCAGCCGCACCGTCGCCGCGTTCCGGCTCAACCTCACGATCGCGCTGCTGGTCACCACCCTCGCCACGGTCGTCGGCATCGCGAGCGGTGTCCTCATCGGACTCCACGAGTCCCGGCCCGGACCGATCGGTGCGCTCGCCAGGGCAGGTGGGCGGGTGCTCGACCTCATCGACGCGGTGCCCGCCGTGGTGGTCGGTCTGGTCGTGGTGGCGCTGTTCGGCGCCTCCGGTGCGGCGCTGGTCGGCGCGCTCGCGTTCATCCTGCTGCCCAACCAGGCCCGGCTCACCCGGACCGAGACGCTCCGAGTCCGGCACGAGGCCTACGTCGAGGCCGCCACCGTCTCCGGGCTGAGCAACCGCAAGACGACCCTGCTCCACGTCGTGCCCAACTCGGCACTGCCGGCGCTGGAGAACAGCTCGCTCGTGTTCGGTGTCGCCATCATCGTGTGCGCCGCCCTCGGCTTCCTCGGCGTGGGCCTCCCCCCGCCGACCCCGGAATGGGGCGCGATGATCTCCAACGGAGCCAGCGATCTCGGTCTGCGCCGCTGGTGGGCCGTCACGTTCCCGACCCTCGCCCTGATCGCCGCCGTCGCCTCCGTCGCCGGTGCCGGGCGCGGCCTGCTGACCGCACTTCGCCCCCCGGCAGCCCGCCGGTGAGCCCGAACCCTCATCCCGCTCCCACAGGAGGACCTGTCATGTCCGCCGATCGACCGCCCCGGCGTCGCCGGTTACGCACCATCCTGGCCGCCGCCGTGGCCGCGCTGACGCTCGCCGCCTGTGGGGCCGAGGGCCCCGGTGAGGCCGCCGGGGCCGACGGAACGATCGACCAGCTCGTCGTGACCACCTCGTCGCAGACCCTCGACTTCGCCGCCGACACCGGCGTCAACGGGGGGATCAACAAGGCCGAGGTCCTGGTCAACACGCACGGCTACCTGCTGCAGAACGCGAACGTACCGCTCGAGTCCGATCCCACCGCCTACCGGCAGGACGTGTTCACGTTCGAAGGTCAGCTGGCGGAGAGCTGGGAGGTCTCCGACGACGGGTTGACCTACACGTTCACGCTGCGCGACGGCATCCTCAGCCACGCCGGTAACGAGCTCACCGCCGACGACGTGCTCTGGTCCTACGAGCGCAAGTTCGCCACCCCCACCAGCACGGCGATCAGCGTGCTCGCCGACATCGTGACCGACCCGGCCGAGCAGTTCGCCAAGGTGGACGACCGCACCTTCACGATCACGATCCCCAAGGCCAGCTACGGGTTCGACCTGCTGTCGATCCTGGCGAACTCGACCGCCCAGATCTACGACAGCACGCTGCTCAAGCAGCACGCGACCCCCGAGGACCCGTACGCGGTCACCTGGTCGGCCACCAACCCCCAGCACGGTTTCGGGCCGTACATGGTCGAGTCGGTCACGCCGAACGAGGAGACGGTGCTCGTCGCCAACCCGAACTGGACGCTCTCCGAGCTGGCCGTCCAGCGGATCGTCTACCGGATCGTGCAGGACCCCGCCACCCGGGCGAACTCGGTGCTGCTGGGTGACGCCGACATCGCCGAGCAGCTGCGTCCTTCCGACCAGCAGGCACTGGCCGCCTCGGAGGACGTCAAGCTGTACACCGTCGACAGCAACGAGATGGCGATCATGCCGATGGTGGTGAACAAGGCGCCGTTCGACAACGTCCTCGTCCGGCAGGCGATGGCGCACGCGATCCCCTACGACCGGATCATCTCCGACGTCTACGGCGGACGCGCCACCCGCAGGCACAGCATGCTGCCCGAGAACCAGCCCGGTTACGACGGATCCGGACTGTCCTCCTACGACCACGACCCGCAGCGCGCACGGGAGCTGCTGGCCGAGGCGGGACACCCGGACGGTGTCACGTTCACCCTGACCATCGCGGCCGGCATCCCCGACATCGAGGACACCGCGGTGCAGATCCAGACCGCTGCGGCCGAGGCCGGTTTCACCGTGGAGATCGAGACCCTGCCGAGCCCGGCCTTCGCCGAGGCCCGTGCGAACGGCACGATGCAGGCGTTCCTGCAGCGCGACTACTCGGTCGTGATGGCCCCGCTGTACCAGCTGTCGGTCTGGACCCAGCCCGACTCGCGGATCAACTGGGCCAAGTGGGAGGACCCGGACTACTACGCCGCGCTGGACGCCGCCACCGAGATCGCCGATCCGCTCAGCGACGAGGCCGGGGTGCGGTGGAACGCCGCGGAGCGGGTGCTCACCGAGCAGCTGCCGTGGGTCTTCGTCACGGGCCTGCAGCCCTCCCAGGCGTTCAGCTCGTCCATCGCGGGCTACGGCTGGCGATCCGACAACATCCTGTCCTTCCGCCTGATGGAGCCGGCGTGACCATCGACCCGGGTTTCTGCCCCGCCGTCCCCCGGCCCAGGCAGGTGCACGTGCCACGCCGGCCCGACCGGCAGCGGTCCTCACGCCGGGCCTACGACATGCTGCGCTCCTACCTGCGCGAGGTGCAGCCCGGGCAGCGGATTCTCGACGAGCACGTCGCCGCCCTGTTCAACACCAGTCGCGGCAGCGTCCGGTACGCGATGCACGCCCTCGTCGAGGAGGGGGTGCTGACGCGGGCACCACGCGTCGGCACGACCCTGGCCGGGCAGACGATGAAGGTCGGGCTCGACGAGCTGACCGCGGTCTCGCTCACCGACGAGCGGGGCCGGCCCCGGCTGCACTGTTCCCGGCTGACACACAAGATCATCCCGGCGGCCCCGTACGTCCAGGACAGGCTGGAGAGCCGGGCCCCCCGGATACAGCTCATCGAGACGCTGGTGGAGCTCGACGGCAGCCCGGTCAGCGTCCGGGAGGCCTACCTGTCCGAGTCGGTCGACCGCGAGGCGATCACCGACGACATCGAGGAGCTCGAACCGGTCGTCGAACGCATCTTCGGCGAGGCCGTCGGGGAGATCGAGAGCGCGATCGAGTCGATCTCCTGCAGCGAGCAGACGGCGGCGTCGCTGGGCGTCGCACCGGGGTCGCCGCTGCTGCTCCGCGAGACGCTCATCCGCGGAGCGTCCGGGCGTCCGCTGATTCTCAACTTCACCCAGTACCGCGGTGACCGGGTCACCCTCGTCTCGCTCAACCCCCGGAGGTCCTCATGAGCTCTGCGCGCGGCCCCATGCACTTCGGCTGGTTCCTCGGCGACGGTTTCGGGATCCACCAGTGGAACACCGTCGCCCCGGGTGGCGAGTTCAACGGGCGCGACGGCACCGACTGGATGCGGCCGGACCTCTACGTGGACCTGACGACCTCGCTCGAACGTGCCTGCTTCGACTTCATCCTCATCGAGGACAGCATGATGATCGAGGACACCTACGAGGGCAGCATGCGCTACACCCTCAAGCACGGGCGGATGGCCCCGAAGAACGACCCGCTCCCGCTCGTCCCGTTGATGGCGAGGGCCACCCGACACATCGGGATCATCCCGACCGTCTCGACGATCGCCTACCACCCGTACCTGGCCGCCCGGCTGATCACGACCCTGGACCACCTCACCGAGGGACGGGTCGGCGTCAACGTGGTGACCTCGGTGACCGACCGGGTCGCCCAGAACTTCGGCCACGACCAGCACTTCGACCACGACCTCCGCTACGAGATGGCCGGCGAGTGGATGGACGCGGTCACCGCCCTGTGGAACTCGTGGGAACCCGGTGCCGTGGTGCTCGACGAGCAGTCGGGCACCTACGCCGACCACACCAAGGTCCACCCCGTCGACTTCGCCGGGAAGTGGTTCCGGACCCGCGGCCCGCTCAACACCATCCCCGGACCGCAACGCCACCCGGTCGTCGCCCAGGCCGGCAACTCCCCGCCCGGCAGGCATCTCGCGAGCGGGATCGCCGACACGATGCTCGCCCACGCGACGAGCGTGGAGGACATGAAGACCTTCCGCGCGGACATGCGCAGGCGGCTGTCCGAACAGGGCCGGGACCCGGACTCCTGCAAGATCCTCTGGCTGGTCACCCCGCTCATCGCCGAGACCGACGCGCAGGCCGCGGCCCAGTGGGAGCAGTGGCGAGCGGCAGCCGGCTCGGAGGAACGGATCCAGTCCCGGTTGTGGGGGATGTCGTACGTGAGCGGTGGCCGGGTCGACTTCTCGAAGTTCGACCTCGACGGGCCGGTGCCGGACGTCGTGGGCAACGGTGAGCGCAGCTCGATGGCGACGTTCACCGACCGCGGGGCCGGCCGGACGCTGCGCGAGCTGCTGGTCGACTTCGTCCCGTTCGGCGGCCATCTCGGTCTGGTGGGCTCCCCGGACACGGTGGCGGCCAGGATGGGTGAGGTCATGTCCGAGGTGGGTGGCGACGGCTTCCTGATCTACGGCGACATGACCCGGCGTTCGATCTCCGCCGTGGCGGACGGGTTGGCACCCGCGCTGCGCAGGCGCGGTCTGATCCGCGACGGCTACGACCACGACACGTTCAGGGCGAACCTGCTCGCCTTCTGACTGATTGGTGACACGAATCGATGTTCCACCTCGGTTGGTTCCTGGGTGCCGGGTTCGGCATCCAGCCATGGAACACTCAGACCTGGGACGGCACCTTCCACGGGGTCAACGGCCGGACCTGGATGAAACCCGACCTCTACGTCGACCTCGCGACCTCGCTCGAGCGCGCGAACTTCGACTTCCTGTTCATCGAGGACACCCTCATGGTGGAGGACACCTTCGAGGGCTCGATGCGCTCCACTCTCAAGTACGGGCGGATGGCCCCGAAGAACGATCCGGTACCCCTGGTCCCGATCATGGCCCAGGCCACCCGGCACCTGGGGATCATCCCGACGATCTCGACGATCGGTTACCACCCGTACCTGGCCGCCCGGTTGATGACCACGCTGGACCACCTCACCGACGGGCGGGTGGGGATCAACGTGGTGACCTCGGTGACCGACCGGGTCGCCCAGAACTTCGGCCACGACCAGCACTTCGACCACGACCTCCGCTACGAGATGGCCGGCGAGTGGATGGACGCGGTCACCGCCCTGTGGAACTCGTGGGAACCCGACGCGGTGGTGCTCGACGAGCAGTCGGGCACCTACGCCGACCACACCAAGGTCCACCCCGTCGACTTCGCCGGGAAGTGGTACCGGACCCGCGGCCCGCTCAACACCATCCCCGGACCGCAACGACGACCCGTGGTCGCCCAGGCCGGGAACTCGGGTCCCGGCCGTGATCTCGCCGCCCGGCACGCCGACACCATGCTCGCGCACGCGACGAGCATCGAGGCGATGAAGGAGTTCCGCGAGGACATGCACGAGCGGTTGCGGCAGCACGGCCGGGCGCCCGAGGACTGCAAGATGGTCTTCCTGGTCACCCCGACCGTCGCCGAGACCGACGAGCAGGCCGCCGAACGGGACCGGATGGCGGACCTGCACGCGAGTGATCCCGACGCGATCGAGGGCAGGCTCTGGGGCCTGACCTACGTCAGCGGTGGACGGGTCGACTTCGGTTCGCTCGATCTCGACGCCCCGATCCCGGAGGTCGTCGGCAACGGCGAGCAGAGCTCGCTCGCCGCGTTCGCCGCACGCAACGTGGGCCGGACCCTGCGCGAGGCGGTGTCCACACCGCAGCCACAGGGGCACCGGCTGGGGCTGTCCGGATCACCGGACACCGTCGCGGCTAAGATGGGCGAGATCATGGCCGAGGTCGGTGGGGACGGATTCCTGCTCTACCCGGCGATGACCAGGCGCTCCATCGCCGAGATCACCGACGGTCTGGCCCCCGCACTGCGGCGCCGGGGGTTGATCCGCGACGGTTATGAGCACGCGACGTTCCGCGCGAACCTCCATGCCTTCTGAACCACCCACACCCGTGCCCCCGGTGACGCGCGACGAGGCCGTCGCCGGGGGCGCTCCACCCTCACACCCGACCCCACGTCCGGCCCCGCATCCGACCCCGCATCCGGCCCCGCATCCGACGCTGTCCCCGGCGCGTATCCGGATGGTCCTCGCCGCCCTGCTCGTCGGGGTGTTCCTCGCCGCGGTCGACCAGACGGCGGTCGCCTCCGCCCTGCCCACCATCGCCGGTGAGCTCGGCGGGCTGGACCAGGTGGCCTGGGTCGTCGCCACCTACCTGCTGACCCAGACCGTGTCCACCCCGCTCTACGGGCGGCTCTCGGACATGTACGGCAGGAGGCGGCTCTACCTGTTCGCCATCACGATCTTCGTGTTCGGCTCGGCCGGGGCCGCACTGGCCGTCGACCTGCCACAGCTCATCGCGGCGAGGGCCGTGCAGGGGGCCGGTGCCGGTGGGTTGATCTCACTCGCCCAGGTGGTCCTCGGTGACCTCATCCCGCCGCGGGAGCGGGGCCGGTACTCCGGCTGGCTCGGCGGTGTGTTCGCGGTCGCCAGTCTCGGTGGCCCGCTCCTCGGCGGGGTGTTCGTCGACGCCGGCATCTGGCGGGCGATGTTCCTGGTGAACATTCCGGTCGCCCTGGTGGCGGCACTCGTGATCGTGCGGGCGCTCCGCGGGCCGATCGGGATACGCAGACGGGTGCCGATCGACTATCTCGGGACGGGCCTGTTCGTGATCGGTGCCGGCAGCGTGCTGCTGGGTCTGTCGTCGCTGCGGTCCGGGTTCGGGGCGCCGACGGCCGGGACGCTGGTGGGCGGGCTGGTGCTGCTCACCCTGTTCGCGGTGCACGAGCTGCGGACCCCGCACCCGTTGCTGCCGCTGCGTTCGCTCGCCGACCGGACCATCGTCACCAGTGCCGTACTGAGCTTCGCGACCATCTTCGCGATGCTCGGGAGCCTCACGTTCCTGCCGATCTACCTGCAGGTCGGTCACGGCTTCTCGGCCACGGTGGCCGGGCTGCTCCTCGTCCCGCAGGCCGTCGCCGTGGTGGCGGGCAACATCATGGGTGGCCGGCTGGTGACCCGCACCGGGCGGTACCGCACGATCTGCGTCACCGGATCGGCGATGGTGACGGCCGCGCTGGTCGTCATCGGGCTGCTGCCACCCGGCGCCCCGATCTGGCTCTTCGTCGCGGCGCAGACCGTGCTCGGCCTCGGGATCGGGACCGTGTCACCGCTCCAGATCGTCGTCGCGCAGAACGCGGCCGTCGCGTCCGAGATGGGGGTGGTCACCGCGAGCGTGATCTTCTTCCGGTCGGTCGGCGGCACCCTGGGTGTCGCCGTGCTGGGCACGGTGCTCGCGGCGGGCCTGCACACCGTGCTGGTCGCCCCCCTCGCCGCCGTCGGCTGGACCCCCGACCGGGTCCTCGGATCGCCGGCACAACTCGCGAGCCTGCCCGCCGAACTCCAGGCCCGCATCTCCGAGACCATCATCACGGAGATCGGGCACATCGTGCTGATCGCCGCGGCCGTCGCCGCCGTCGGCCTGCTGATCAGCCTCTCCATCATCGACCGCCCGCTGCGCGAGAGCGTCCATTCCCCGGACGATCCCGTCACGCAACCGGGCACTCCTCCCGGAGGTGCATGACGTGTTCCATCTCGGCTGGTTCCTCGGCAAGGGCTTCGGCGTCCCACCGTTCATGGGGTTGGGCAACGTCCCGTGGGGGCCGCGCCGAACCGTCTTCGACGGCCGCGCGCACCACGAGTGGATGAAGCCTGATCTCTACGTCGATCTCGTTCGTTCGCTCGAGCGGGGCGGGTTCGACTTCCTGTTCATGGAGGACTCCTCGATGGTCGAGGACAGCTACGGCGGCTCCATGGAACTGACCCTGAAGTACGGCCTGATGGCACCCAAGAACGACCCGGTGCCGCTGGTACCGCTGCTCACCGCCGCGACGAAGCACCTCGGAGTCATCCCGACCATCTCCACGATCGCCTACCACCCGTACCTCGCCGCTCGCCTGATGACCACCCTCGACCACCTGAGCGAGGGGCGGGTCGGGCTCAACGTCGTCACCTCGGTGACCGACCGGGTCGCCCAGAACTTCGGCCACGACCAGCACTTCGACCACGACCTCCGCTACGAGATGGCGGACGAGTGGCTCGACGCGTGCGGGCAGCTGTGGGAGTCCTGGGAACCCGGCGCCGTGGTGCTCGACGAGGAGTCGGGCACCTACGCCGACCACACCAAGGTCCACCCCGTCGACTTCACCGGGAAATGGTTCCGCACCCGCGGCCCGCTCAACACCATCCCCGGACCACAGCGTCGCCCGGTCGTCGCCCAGGCCGGCAACTCGATCCCGGGCCGCGATCTCGCGGCGAAGTACGCCGACACCCTTCTCGCCCACGCCAGCAGCGTCGAGTCGATGAAGGCGTTCCGGGACGACATCCGGGAGCGGGCGGTCGCACACGGCCGCGAACCCGACGACGTCAAGATCCTCTACCTGGTCACCCCGACGGTCGGTGCGACCGACGCCGACGCGGCGGAGCGCAACCGGGTGAACCGCCTGCGCGCGGAGGACCCGGACCAGATCCGGACCCGGCTCTGGTCGATGTCGTACGTGAGCGGCGGCCGCGTCGACTTCTCGACCTTCGATCTCGACGGGCCGGTGCCCGAGGTCGTCGGCAACGGAGAACAGAGCTCGATGGCGGCCTTCGTCGAGAACAACCGCGGTAAGACCCTGCGTCAGGCGGTCGTCGAGGGCACGCACTTCGGCGGAACGCTCGGCCTGTCCGGGTCGCCGGACACCGTCGCGGCACGGATGGGCGAGATCATGGAGGAGGTCGGCGGTGACGGGTTCCTGCTCTATCCCCAGCCGAACCGGCGCTCGATCGCGGAGATCTCCGACGGGTTGTGCACCGCCCTGCGCCGTCGCGGACTCATCCGGGACGGGTATCCACACGCGACACTGCGTGAGAACCTGCTCGACTTCTGATGGCGGCGCCCTCCGCCGCGGAGGCGCCGCCGTCCGGCGGGCGCCGGCTGCTCCCGATCCTGGCGCTGGTCAGCTGGATCGGCCCGTTCGCGATGGACGCCTACACCCCGGCCTTCCCGTGGATCGAGCAGGACCTGGCCACCTCACCCGGGATGGTGCAGGCCTCACTCACCGCCACGCTGTTCGGCCTCGCGGTCGGGCAGGTACTGGTGGGGCCGACGAGCGACCGGTACGGCAGGCGAGGACCGCTGCTGATCGGGCTCGCCGGCTACGTGGTCGCGTCGGTGTTCTGTGCGCTGGCCTGGTCG
Organism: Pseudonocardia sp. NPDC049635; assembly: GCF_040659795.1. Classification (NCBI taxonomy): domain Bacteria; kingdom Bacillati; phylum Actinomycetota; class Actinomycetes; order Pseudonocardiales; family Pseudonocardiaceae; genus Pseudonocardia; species Pseudonocardia sp. NPDC049635. Next base: position 335,338 of record NZ_JBFAON010000004.1, on the reverse strand, counting down.
ATCGAGTCGCTGCTGGTGGCCCGGTTGCTGCAGGGGATCACGGCGGCGACCGGCATCTCGATCGCCAGGGCGATCGGACGGGACCTGCACTCGGGACGCGAGCTGGCCCGGTTCTACTCGGTGCTCACCGGAGCGACCGCCGTCGCTCCGGTGATCGGGCCGCTCGCCGGCGCGGGCATCCTCGAGGCCGGACTCGGGTGGCGCTGGGTCTTCGGGGTGACGGTCGCACTGGGGGTCGTCGCCTTCGCGGCCGCGCGGACGCTGCCGGAGACCCGGCCGCCGCTCGATCGGCCCGCTGCGACGGCGACACCCGAGCAGGGGCCGGGCCTGCTGACGCTGCTGCGCAGGCGCGAACTCGTGGTCCCGGCGCTCGTGCTGAGCCTGTGCACCGCCGGGATGATCGCCCATCTCGCCGGTCTGTCGTTCTACCTGCAGGTGGACCGGGGTACGGGACCGGGGTTCTACGGCCTGGTGTTCGCGCTCGACGCGCTCGCCCTGGTCGCCGCGAACGCCGCGAACCGGGCCCTGCTGAACCGGGTCGCGGCCCGCCGCATCCTGGCCTACTCGGTGCCGGGGCTGCTGCTGTGCTCGGCGGCCTTCGCGGTCGCGATCACCGTGACGGCACCGCTGCCGATCGTCGTCCTCAGCCTGGTGCTCATGCTCGGTGCGAACGGCTTCGTACAACCCAACGCGGTCGCCGTCGGCATGTCGGTCGACCGGGCCGCGGCCGGGCGTGCGGCCGCCGTCCTCGGCGTCGCCCAGTTCGGTCTGGCGTCGCTGAGCGCACCGTTGGTCGGGATCGTCCCCGACCTGGGGGGCGTGCCGTCGATGGCGGTGGTGATCCTGGTCTGTGTGTCCGCCGCGGTCGTGGTGCAGGCGCTGGACCGGATCGTGCACGGGCCTGCACCGGACTCGCCGGGAGGTCGGGAGGTCGACCGGTGACGGCGCGCGCCGCGGCCGTGACCACCCGTCCGCTCCGGGCGAAACGGTGGTGTCCGCAGCGGGCGCCCGGCCTACGCTCCGACGATGACCCCCGAACCGCTGTGGCGGCACCTGCTCGGCCACCAGCTCCGGGCCGCCCGCCATCGGCGCGGCGACACGCTGGAGGAGACCGCGCGGCGGGCCGGGATCTCACCCCAGTACCTCTCCGAGATCGAGCGCGGGCGCAAGGAGCCCTCCAGCGAGATGATCGCCGCGGTCGCCGGGGCACTGGAGGTGACCCTGGCCGAGCTGACCCGCGCCGTCGCCGCGACGCTGCGCGGGCCGACCTGCCGGGCCGGATACGCGCTGGCGGCGTAGCACCGGGCTCATCGCTCCTCCAGGACCATGTCGAGCAGGCCGTAGTCCCGCGCCGCGGCCGCGGTGAAGATCCGGTCGTGGTCGGTGTCGGCCCGCAGCGTCTCGACGCTGCGCCCGGTGTGCCGGGACAGGATCGACTCGATGTCGGCCCGGATCCGCACCAGCTCGTCGGCCTGCAGGATCAGGTCCGGGATCGTCCCGCGCCCCTGCGCGGCGGGCTGGTGCAGGATCACCCGCGCGTGCGGCAGCGCGGCGCGCTTGCCCTCCGCCCCCGCGGCGAGCAGCACCGCACCGACCGCGACGGCCTGCCCGACGCAGGTGGTCGCGACGGCCGGGCGGATGTGCCGCATGGTGTCGTAGATCGCGAGCATCGCGCTCGGGTCACCGCTGTCGCAGTTGACGTAGAGCTGGATGTCCTGCTCCGGGCTGTCGGCCTCCAGGTGCAGGAGCTGCGCGATCAGCGCGTTCGCGACACCGGAGTCGACGGCGGTGCCGAGGTAGACGATGCGTTCGGTGAGCAGGTGCGAGTAGACGTCCATGATCCGCTCACCGCGCGGGTCCCTGGTGATCACGTTCGGGATGGTGTAGCTGCTCATCGTGCGCTCCCGAATCCGGCGGGGAGCGCGACGCGGCGCGGCGCGATGTCGTCGAACCGGGACACGATCGCGTCGACGAAGCCGTACTCGAGTGCCTCGGTCGCGGAGTACCAGCGGTCGTGCAACGAGTCGGTGAAGATCCGCTCGACCGGTTGGCCGGTGTCCTGCGCGATCAGGCCGAGCACGGTGTCCCGGGTGTGCCGCAGGTCGTCCGCCTGCAGCTCGATGTCGACCGCGGTGCCGCCGATCCCGGCCGAGCCCTGGTGCATCAGCACCCGCGAGTGCGGCAGCGCGCGGCGCTTGCCGGGGGTGCCCGAGGACAGCAGGAACTGCCCGGCGCTGTAGGCGATCCCCAGGACGAGCGTCGACACGTCGCACGGCACCAGCCGGATGATGTCGCGCAGTGCCAGCATCGCCGGGACCGAACCGCCCGGCGAGTGGATCCAGAGCGCCACATCGGAGTCCGGCCCGGCGGCGGCGAGAGTGATCAGCTGAGTGGTCAGCAGGGTGCCGTTGTCGTCGTCCAGCGGGCCGTCCAGGACCAGGACGCGCTGGTCGAACAGGTCACGGCGGGCCCGTTCGTCGAACAGTGGGGTGTCGGTCATGGGCCCACCGTGCCGGGCCCGACCGCCCGGCGGGCACGGTTCTGCCGAGGGCAGCTTCGCGCACGACGAAACGACGGAGACCCGGTCAGCCGCGGTGTTCCAGGTAGGCCAGGACGGCGAGGACCCGCCGGTTGTCGTCCTCACCGGGTGCCAGGCCGAGCTTGTCGAAGATGCTCGCGCTGTGCTTGCTGAACGTGTGGCTGCGCAGCATCCGCAGAAACCGGTGGCGCAGCAACGGCTCGTCGACCGCCGGATCGGCGTCCGGCGGCTCGTCGATCCGCGACCCCAGCACGCGGCCCGCCCACCGGCGTTCGGTCCCGGCCAGCCTGCGCACCAGCGCGTGCGTCTCCAGCAGCACCGGGACACCCGCACCCAGCACCGGCAGCAGCAACACACCGATCAGGAGCAGCAACAGCAGCACCGACGCCGCGACCGCGGTCAGGACCAGCCTGCCGATCCCGGCCAGCCCGGTCCCGATCCTCCGCAGCACCCGTCCATAGTGGCGCAGAACCGCCCCCGGCGGGGTGGAGGAAACTCCACCCCGGGGGTGGTCGCAGCCTCCTCCCGCCGGCCCGGACCGGCGCCGAGGATCGGATCATGACCGTGACGACCCTGCTGGACGCGCTGCCCGGTCCGCTGCTGCTGCTGGTCCTGGCCACCGCCGTCACCGCCGAGGCCGGGCTGCTCGCCGGGGTGCTGATCCCCGGGACGGCCCTGGCACTCGGGGCGGGCGCGCTCGTCCCCCCGCTGGGGCTGCGGCTGCCGCTGGTCTGCGCGGCCGCCGCGACCGGTGCCGTGCTGGGCGGGCAGCTCGGGTACCGGCTCGGCAGGCGCCGCGCGGACCGTCCGGCGCCGTTCGCCGGGACCGCGCGGCTGCCGTTCGGGATCTGGGAACGGGCGGCCGCGGCGCTGCGCCGCAGGCCGCTGGTCGCGGTCGCCGCCGGCCAGTGGCTGTCCTACGGCCGGATCGTCGTGCCCCGGACCACGGGCTGGGCCGGGGCGACCCCGCCGGTCGCGTTCACGATCGTCCAGTCGGTGTCGGCGACGACCTGGGCGAGCACCCTCGTCACGGTCGGGCACCAGGTCGGGAAGGCCACCCGGGACGGCGTCGCGCTCGCGCTCGGGGTGCCGGCACTCGTCGTGGTCGCGGTGGTCGCCGGGGTGGTCGTCCTGCGGTCGCGGCGACGACCGATGAGTCCGCCGCCCGGTTCCGGTCAACCCGGTGAACAGTCCACGGCCGAGGGGATCCGACATGACCACGAACACCCTGCCGCCCGTCGTCGACGCCGAGACCTGGCAACACGAGCTCGCCGCGCTCCGGGTACGGGAGAAGGCCGCGACCCGCGAGCTCGACGCGATCGCCGCCCAGCGCCGCCGGTTGCCGATGGTGCAGATGCCCGACTACGTACTGGACGGCGCGGACGGCCCGGTCCGGCTCGCCGACGTCTTCGACGGCCGGTCCCAGCTGATCGTCTACCACCACATGTGGCACCCGGGCGCGCAGTGGCAGTGCGGCGGCTGCACCGGCTTCACCTCCCAGTTCACCCGGCTGGAGTTCCTCGCGAACCTCGACGCCCGGTTCGTGGTCGTCACCCAGGGGCCGATCGACGAGGCGCTCGCCTACGCCGAGCGGGTCGGGAACACGATGACCTGGTACTCCACCGCGAACAGCCCGTTCGGCGCCGACGTCGGCGCCCCGCCCGGCGGCGGGTTCGCGGTGAACGTGTTCCTGCGCGACGGGGACACCGTGTACCGCACCTGGCACACCGAGGGCCGCGGCACCGAACAGCTCTCCTACACGTTCGCGCTGGCCGACCTGCTCCCCTACGGCCGCCAGGAGCAGTGGCAGGACTCGCCCGACGGGTGGCCGCAGTCGCCGACCTACCACTGGTGGCCCGACTCGCCGGACATCGCGGCGGCCTACGGTGGCGCCCGAGGGTGATCCCGGGCGCCCGGGGCGTCGTGCTGGACGGCGCTGTACTCGGCGGTGGTGCCGGCCGACCACCCCGGACACCGGGGCCGCCCCGGCGCGGGCCGCGGCGACGGCCGGCTGAACGGCGGCGGGCCGGAGGGTGTGCGCACCCGGACGGGCGGGTAGCCGGTCGGGCATGAGCACTCCGTCGTTCCTGACCCGGATCATCGACCGGCTCCGCGGCCGCGGCCCGGCCGAGGACGTCGAGCCCGATCCGAACCTCGCCAACGCCCGCGACACCGGCGGCACCGCCTCCGAGGCCGGGGACGCACCGTCCACGACCGGCACCGGTGCCACCGGCGGGTACGTCGGCCGGGTCGCCGGCCGAGACGAGGGCTACGCCGGGGAGACCGGCGCCGAGGCCCGTGCCCGGGGCCGTGCCGAGGACCGTGCCGAGGAGCGTGCTGACGACCGTGCCGAGGACCGGGAGCGCTGACCCCGGATTCAGCACGCGGGGAGCGGGTAGCCCCAGAACATGCCCGCCCCGACGCAGAACCGGACCGAGACCTCGACCACGACCGGCCCATCCGGTACCGCGACCGGCACGGCCCTGCCGGTCCTGTCCCGCGCCGACACGGCCCGCCTGCTGGGCACCGCGCTCGGCCCGATCGTCGCGCAGGGCGTGATCGCGCGCCGGCCCAGGATCGTCGCGGCCGCGGGCCGGCTCGGGACCGACGACCGGTCGGTGCGGCTGCTGCAGACGTTGCGGGACCGCTACGGCGACGGCCCGGTGCAGGTCCCGATACCCGGCAGGCCCAGCGCGCTGGTGCTCGGTGCCGACGGGGTCCGCCGGGTGCTCGAGGACGGCCCGGAGCCGTTCACCCCGGCGTCCTGGGAGAAACGGGGCGCGCTGGGCCACTTCCAGCCGCACGGTGTGCTCGTCTCCCACGGCGCCGCCCGCGCCGAACGCCGCCGGTTCACCGAGGCCGTCCTCGACACCGGGTCGCCGCTGCACGCCCAGGCCGACCACATCAACGCCGTCGCCCGCCAGGAGACCGAGCTGCTGCGCGACGACGCCGCCCGCAGCGGGGCCTTCGACTGGGACGCGTTCGTCGTCGCCTGGTGGCGGATCGTGCGCCGGATCGTGCTCGGCAACGGCGCCCGCGAGGACCACGAACTCACCGACACCCTGACCCGGCTGCGGCGCCGCGGCAACTGGTCGCACCTGGCGCCGCGGAGCGAGCACCTGCGGGAGCGCTTCGCCTCCGGGGTCCGGGCCCACCTGCGGCGGGCCGAGCAGGGCAGCCTCGCGGCCCGGATCGCGCAGACCGCGCCCGACCCGGACGACGGCACCACCCCCGAGGACCAGATCGGGCACTGGCTGTTCGCCTGGGACCCCGGGGCGGCGGTGACCCTGCGGGCACTGGCGCTGCTGGCCACCCATCCCGAGGTGCGCGGCCGGGCCCGCGCCGAGGCGGCCGCCGAGGGGCCCGCCGACCGGCCGCGCGAGCTGTCGGTGCTGCGCGCCGCGGTCCTGGAGTCGACCCGGTTGTGGCCGACCACTCCCCTGCTGATCCGGGAGTCCACCGCGGACACCACCTGGCCGGGCGGCAAGCTGCCGGCCGGGACGTCGCTGCTGGTACCGACCTGGTTCCTGCACCGCGACGACCGTCGCCGCGAGGACGCCGACCGGCTGGACGTGCAGCAGTGGCTCGACGGCAGCGCCCGCGACGACTGGATGCTGACCCCCTTCAGCGGTGGCCACGCGGCCTGCCCGGGCCAGGAGCTGGTGCTGTTCGTGGCCTCCACGGTGCTCGCGACCCTGCTGGAGGACCATCACGCGGTGCTGCTGCCGCCGGAGTCGTTCGACGCCGCCCGGCCGCTCCCGCGTGGGCTCAACCCGTACGCGCTGCGGTTCGGCCTCGCCCGCTCCGCGGCCGGCCGGGTGTGAAACGTTGATCAGTGGGCACTCTCGGGGGTGAGCGTTGCCCCCGACGCCGGGATCCTCGATCCCGTGCCCGCACCGCACGGTGCTCCCGAGCCGTATCCGGCACCCGCGGCGACGGTGCTCGCCGCCCTGCTCGACGCCGGTGACCTCGATCTCCCGCTGCCCGGGTCGGGATCGACCCCGCAGCGCTGGGCCCGGCTCGCCCGGCTCGGCCGCCGCGATCTGCCGGTGGCCCGGCTCGCCGAGGGCCACACCGACGCGGTCGCGATCCTCGCCGGGTACGACCGGGCCGCCCACCCCGGCGCCCGCTACGGGGTCTGGGCGTCGCGGGCCGGTGGTGGTGCCCGGATCGGACGGGCCGCCGACGGCGCCCGGCTGAACGGCACCGTCCGGTTCTGCTCGGGCACCCACCTGCTGGACCGGGCGCTCGTCGTCGCCGACGCGGGCGACGGCAGCACCCGGCTGGTGGAGCTGGACCTGCACGACCCGCGGATCGAACGACTCGGGGACGCGTGGCGGGCGGCCGGGATGGCGGCCAGCGACACCCACGACGTGGTGCTGCACGACGTGCCGGTGCCGGCGGAGGCCGTCGTCGGCGGCCCGGACGCCTATACCGACCGACCGGGTTTCGCGCACGGCGGCGCCGGGGTGGCCGCCGTCTGGCTGGGTGGCGCCGCGGGCATCGTCGACGAGGTCGCTGCCACGCTGCGCCCCGGGGCGCTCGACGGGGGCGGCGATCCGCACCGCCTCGCCGGGTTCGGCGAGATGCACGCCGCCGTCGCGGGCGCCGACACGCTGCTGCGCGCCACCGCCGCGCGGATCGACGCCGACCCCGGCGAACCGCACCATGGCGCGGTGGCGACGGTCAGGGCAGCCGTCGAGCGGGCCGGCCGCACGGTGCTCGACGTCGCGCCGGAATGCGCCGGGGTGAGCGCCCTCGCCGGGTCCCGCGGGTTGACCGCACGGCTCGCCGACCTGCAGATCTACCTGCGTCAGCAGCACGGCGCCCGGGACCGGGCCGAGCTGGGCCGCGTCGTTCTGGGTGGTGGCGTCTGATGGAGCCCCGCCACGGCGAGGACGTCTGGACCGACGCCGCCGACGCCCTCACGCATCGCGAGCTGGACCCGGCGCAGTTCCGGCGGCTGGTCGTGGTCAGCGCGCATCCCGACGACGAGACGCTCGGCGCCGCCGGGCTGCTCCGCGGGGTCGCGCGGGCGGGCGGCACCGTGGAGCTGGTGCTGGCCAGCGACGGCGAAGCCGCACTGCCCGAGGTCACCGGCATGGACCGGGCCGAGCTGGCCCGCACCCGGCTGCGCGAGCTGGACGCCGCCCTCGCCGCGCTGGAGGTTCCCGCGACCGTGCACCGGCTCGGGATGCCCGACTCCGCCCTGCGGGACGACGAGCTGGCCGAGGCACTGGCCCCGTACCTGGCCGGCGCCGACGCCTGGATCTCGCCGTGGCGCGAGGACCCGCACCCCGATCACGCCGCCGTCGGGCGTGCGTGCGTCGCGGCCGCCCCGGTCACCGCGCACGGCTTCGGCTTCCCGATCTGGGCGCGCACCCGGATCGACCCGACCGATCCGATCGTCCCCTGGGACCGCGGTTACCGGCTACGGCTCGGCGATGCCGACCGCGCGGCGAAACGGCGCGCGATCGACGCGCACGTCTCGCAGCGCACCGTCCCGCCCGGCGGGAACCGCCCGGTGCTGTCCGCGCAGACCCTCGCGCACTTCGTGGGCGACCGGGAGATCTACTTCCGGGAGCCGTCCTCGACCGGTGCACCGCCCGAGCTGTTCGCCGGGCTCTACCGGGATGGCGCAGACCCGTGGCAGGTCCGGAGCTCCTGGTACGAGCGTCGCAAGCGGGAGGTGCTGCTCGCCGCGCTGCCCCGGGAACGCTACCGGCTGGCCGCCGAGCCCGGTTGCGGGCTGGGTGAGCTGACCCGCGCCCTCGCCGGCCGCTGCGACCGCGTCGTCGCCACCGACGTCGTCGAGGAGGCGGTCGCGGCCACCGCGCGCCGGGTCGCCGGCCTGCCGGGGGTGCAGGTGCTCCGCTCCGATGTGGACGACCCGCGGGCGATGCCGGACGGGGCCGATCTCGTCGTGGCGTCCGAGCTGCTCTACTACCTGCCCCCGGAGCGGGTCGACGCCGTGCTCGACCGGATCGCCGCGGCGCTGCGCCCCGGCGGGGACCTGGTGGTCGCGCACTGGCGGCAATGGCCCGCCGAGGCCCCGTGCGACGGCGCCGCCGTGCACCGCAGGATCGTCGACGACGACCGGTTCACCCCGCTCGTCGAGCACCTCGACGAGGACTTCCTGCTGCACGTGGTGCGCCGCCGGTGAGGCCGGTCGAGGCCGTCGGCGTGCTGGTGCCGGCGCACGACGAGTCGGAGACGATCGGCGCCTGCGTCCGGTCCGTGCTCACCGCGCTGGACGCCGTCCCGGGCCTGCGGGTGCGGGCACTGTGTGTCCTGGCCGACCGCTGCTCGGACGGCACCGCGGCCCGAGCCCGGGACGCGATCGCCCGGCATCCGGCCGGTGCGCGGGTCCGGCACGCCGTGCTGGAGACCGGCCCGGGCGATCCGCCGGCGCCGGTGGGCGCCGTCCGGGCCCGTGCCGCGGCCACCGTGCTCACCCTGCTCGGGTCGCCCGGCCCGCCCGGCGCCGAGGCCGGCCGGACCTGGCTGCTCAGCACCGACGCCGACTGCACGGTCGAGCCCGGGTGGGTGCGCGGCCACCTGGCCCGCGCCGACTCCGGCGCCGACGCCGTCATCGGCGGGGTCGTGCTCGACCTCCCCGGTTCCCCGGTCCCGCCCGGCGAGCCCCCGCCACCGGACCGCCCGGTGTACGCGGCGAACCTGGGTGTCCGGGCGACCGCGTTCACCGCGGTCGGCGGTTTCCCGGCGATCGACTGCGGCGAGGACCACGGGATCGTCGCCCGGTTGCGGGCGAGCGGGTACCGGGTGCTGCCCGGCCCGGTGGACGACGTCCGCACCAGCGCCAGAACCGTGGGGCGGGCCCGTGGCGGGCTCGCCGATCTGCTGGCCCGGCACGCAGGTGTCGGGGGGCGCGTCGCGGGTAGCCCGGTGGCATGAACGCGCCCGTCATGACGGCCGCGCTGCTGATCGTCGGTGGTGGTCCCGCCGCGCACCATGCGGCGCTCGCCTACCGGGAGCACGGTGGCGCCGGCCCGGTCCTTCTGGTCTCCGACGACGACACCCCGCCCTACTTCCGGCCCCCGCTGTCCAAGGAGCTGCTGCGCGGCGAGACCGAGGAGTCCGAGCTGCTGCTGCCCGGCACGACCGGGGCCGAGATCCGCACCGGGCGGCGGGTCGAGTCGCTCTCGACCGATGACCGGTCGGCCCGCCTGGACGACGGCAGCACCGTCACCTACCGGCAGTGCCTGCTCGCGACCGGTTCGGCCCCGACCCCGCTGCCGGTCCCGGGTGCGGACTCCGCGCTGTACCTGCGCACGCTCGCCGACGCCCGGACGCTGGACGAGCGCCTCGGGCAGGCCGGCTCGGCGGTCGTCGTCGGATCGGGGTTCATCGGTTGCGAGGCCGCCGTCTCGCTCGCCCGGCGCGGGTTGCGGGTCACCGTGTGCAGCGACGAGCGGGTGCCGCAGGCGGCCCGGCTCGGCGACGCGGTCGGCGAGCGGTTCGCCGCCTGGTTGCGCGAGGAGGGCGTCACGCTGCGCGGCGGGTCCGAGGTGTCCGGGATCACGGTCTCCGGGAGCGGGCCGTCCGTGTCCGGCCGGGTCGTGCACGTCGCCGGCGGGGACCCCGAGCACGCCGATCTCGTGCTCGTCGCGGCCGGGGCGACCCCGCGGGCCGGGCTCGCCGAGGACGCCGGGATCCCGGTCTCCTCGGGCCGGGTGGTCGTCGACGAGCGGATGCGCAGCTCGGTGCCCGGTGTGCTCGCCGCCGGGGACGTCGCACTGGCGTACAACACCGCCGCCGGCAGGCACCTGCCCGTCGAGCACTGGGGGGAGGCCGAGGCGATGGGCACGATCGCAGGCACGACCGCGGCGGGCGGCGACGCCCGCTGGGACTCCCCGCCCGGGTTCTGGACCGAGATCGGCGACCACACGCTCAAGTACACGGCCTGGGGCGACGGCTTCGACGAGATCGAGTTCGACGCGCACGACCACGGCGGGTTCACCGCCTGGTACCGCCACCGCGGTGTGCTCTGCGGGGTGGCCGCGCATCTCGCCGACGCCGACCACGAGCGGGGTACCGAGCTCCTCCGGCAGGGCGCGCGGTGACGGCGCGCGGCCTGCCGGCCGGGCACCGCGTTGCCGCTGCCCGGCCGGTGTCCTAGATTCGGGTCCGAGCACCCGGGGAGGGGGTATCCCCGGGAGCGCCGCCCGAGGCCGGAACGACCGGCCCGCTTCCCGGGCCCGCCGCGACGGCCGGGCCGGGGAGTCCGACAGCGCACGAGCAGGCGCTGCCGGTACGCGCCCGATCCGGGACCCGACGACGCGTCGCGCGCGGGACCGTCGTGGCGCCTCCGGTGGCCGCGGAGGTCAGATGCGATCCGGAGCCGAGACGCGGGCACTGCGCGCCGTCCTCGACGGCCCCCTGTTCCACGCCACCCGGTCCCCGTACCTGGTCCTGGACCGGGAGCTGCGGGTCCACGCGGCGAACCGGGCGTACCACGAGGTGACCCTGCGCGAACCCGGTGAGCTCGACGGGCACGTGCTGTTCGACGTCCTGCCCGACGATCCCGACCGTCCCGGATCCGACGGCGTCGCCCGGGTCACCGCGTCGCTGCTGCGGGTGCTGCGCAGCGGTGAGCGGGACCACATGGGCCTGCAGCGTTACGACGTCCCCGCCCCCCGGGACGCGACCGGCCACGTGCAGAAGCTGTGGGTGGCGGTGAACTCCCCGGTGCACGACGCCGACGGCCGGACGATCGGGATCCTGGTGCACGTCGAGGACGTCACCGAGCTGTGGGCGCACCGGCACGACGGCCGGTCCGCCGAGCCCGCCGCGGGACCGGCGGACCCGGACGCGCCCGTCGCGACCGACCCGATCAGCACGACCGCGCTGGCCAGGGAGGTCACGGCGGAGAACCGGCGGTTGCGGGACCGGTTCGACCGGCACGTCGTGATCGAACAGGCGAAGGGGATCCTGATGGCCACCCGCGGCTGCGGCCCCGACGAGGCCTTCGCGTTCCTGCGTGAGCTGTCCCAGGTCACGAACAACAAGCTGTGGCAGGTGGCCCGGACGGTGGTCGCCGATTCGCTCGAGCGCGAGCGGGCCCGTGACGTTCGAGCCGGAGTGGACCCGCGCGGAGCGGGTACCCCGCCCCGATGACCACGCCGGACACCGCGGTGATCGACGTCGACGGCACCCTCGTCGACACCAACTACCACCACGCGCTCGCCTGGTCGCGCGCGTTGCGCCGGTTCGACCGCACGGTGCCGCTCTGGACGCTGCACCGCGCGGTCGGGATGGGCGGCGACCAGCTCGTCCCGGCCGTCGCCGGGGACCGCTTCGAGGCCGAGCACGGCGACGACGCCCGTGCCGCCTGGAAGGAGGAGTTCGAGCCGCTGCTGCCCGAGGTGCGGGCGCTGCCCGGGGCCAGGGAGCTGCTGGCCGACCTGGCCGAGGGGTTCGGCCTGACGGTGGTGCTGGCCAGCTCGGGCGCGCCCGAGCACGTGCAGGCCTACCTGGAGCTGTTCGACGGCCGATCGCTCGCCCGGGAGTGCCTGACCCGCGAGGACGTCACCCGCACCAAGCCCGATCCGGAGCTCGTCCGGGTCGCGCTGCGCCGGGTCGCGGGATCGGCCGGGTTCGTCGTCGGCGACTCGGTGTGGGACGTGCGCGCCGCGGTCGCGGCCGGGTGCCCGGCCTATGCCGTGCGCACCGGTGGTTTCGGTGCGGACGAGCTGCGTGAGGCGGGCGCCCGGGACGTCTTCTCCTCGCTCGAGGAGGTGCGCGGCGCGATCCCGCGGGTGCTGCGCGGCTGACCCCTGCCGCTCCCGCGAACCCGCGCGATGACGTCACGCAACGGGTCCCCTTGACAGTTCCCCACCGCACGCGGTCCCATTTCGGTGCGCAGTGCACATCAAGTTGCGCGCTCCGCAACTCAATCTCCGGGACGGGCGGTGCGGCCCGGTGCCGGCATCCACCCTCCTGCCCGAGGAGCACCGCCATGACGACCGGTGAGCTGCCGACCCCCGTCGAGCAGGAGCGTGGTCTCCCGCCGAGCCTGCGGGAGACCCTGGCCGGCCACTACTACACCGATCCGCAGATCTTCCGGGCCGAACAGGACCGGATCTTCCACACCGGCTGGTTCTGCGCGGTGCTCGCCGCCGACCTGGAGCGGCCCGGGCAGTACGAGACCGTCCGGGTCGGGCGGGAGAGCGTGCTCGTCACCCGCCGCCGGGACGGGCGAATCGCCGCCTACCTCAACGTCTGCCGGCACCGGGGCGCCCGGCTGTGCACCGAGGAGCGGGGGGAGGTCCGGCGCTCGTTCCAGTGCCCGTACCACGCCTGGACCTACGGCCTGGACGGCAAGCTCGTCGCCGCCCCGAACCTGACCCGGATGCCCGACGTCGACAAGTCCGAGTGGGGCCTGCACGCCGTGCACGTCCGCGAGTGGCTGGGTTACGTGTGGCTCTCGCTCGCCGAGCACCCGCCGTCGTTCGACGAGACCGTGATCGCCGACGTCACCGGCCGGCTCGGTTCGCCGGACGCGATCGTCGGCTACGACGTGGCGAACCTGCGGCTCGGCCGCCGGATCTCCTACGACGTGGCGGCGAACTGGAAGCAGATCGTCGAGAACTTCATGGAGTGCTACCACTGCGCGACGATCCATCCCGAGCTGACCGACGTGCTCCCCGAGTTCGCCGACGGTCTCGCAGCCCAGTACTTCGTCGGTCACGGCGCGGCGTTCGGCGACGATGTGGCGGGGTTCACCGTCGACGGTTCACCCGGCGTGGAGCGGATCCCGGGCGTCACACCCGAGCAGGACCGCCGCTACTACGCGGTCACGATCCGCCCGCAGGTGTTCCTCAACCTGGTACCCGATCACGTGGTGTTCCACCGGATGTTCCCGCTCGCACCGGATCGCACGCAGGTCGTCTGCGACTGGCTCTACCTGCCCGGTGTCATCGAGTCCGGTGCCGACATCGACCGCTCGGTCGAGCTGTTCCACCGGGTCAACCAGCAGGACTTCGCCGCCTGCGAGCGCTGCCAGGTCGCGATGGGCTCCCGGGCGTACGAGAAGGGCGGGGTGCTGGTGCCCGGTGAGCACCACATCGGCGAGTTCCACGACTGGGTCCGCGGCCACATCGGATGACCGGCACCGGTCCGGCTGTGCCGCGATCGAGGTGCGAACGACCTGCGGGCCGCCGCGAACCCGAAGCCGGGGGAACGCCCGACCCGTGACGACGACCCGGTGAGCGGGCCTCCCACCCGTTCCCGGACCGGCGCCCGCACCTCACCGCCGGATCCGGGTCATCCCCGGGTCGAGCAGCGGTTCCGCGGCCACCGTCGCGGCGACACCGCGGTCGAACCAGCGGATCTCGACCGCGCTCCCGACCGCCAACCCGGCGGGCAGCCAGGCGTAGGCGACCGGGAACCCGAGGGTGTACGCGAACGCCGCCGAGGTGACGTACCCGGCCGGTTCACCGTCGAGCAGCACCGGCTCGCCACCGAGCACGACGCTGCATCCGTCGTCGACGGTCAGGCAGGTCAGCCGCCGGTCGACGGCGTCGTCTCCGACGCCCTCCAGCGCGTCCCGGCCGACGAAGGCGGTCTCCTTGTCGCGCACCGCGAATCCGAGCCCGGCCTGGTACGGGTCGTGCTCGCTGGTCATGTCGGTGCCCCAGGACCGGTAGCCCTTCTCCAACCGCAGGGCATTGAACGCGGCCCGGCCGGCAGGGACGGCGCCGAGCGGGCGGCCGGCGTCGAACAGCACGTCCCAGAGCTTCCGCCCGTACTCGGCGCCGGTGCAGATCTCCCAGCCGAGCTCGCCGACGTAGGACAGCCGCATGACCGTCACCGGGATGCCGGCGATGTGCGCGGACCGCGCCCGGAAGTACTTCAGGCCGTCGTGCGAGAGGTCGTCGCCGGTCAGCGGTTGCACCAGCTCGCGGGCCAGCGGCCCCCAGACGCCGATGCAGCAGGTGCCGCCGGTGATGTCGCGGACCCCCACCCCTCGTTCCCCCGCCGCGGCGCGGCGCAGCCGGTCGACGTCGAGGTTGCCGTTCGCGCCGACCTGGTAGACGTCGTCGCCGAGCCGGGCGACGGTGAGATCGCTGCGGATGCCGCCGGCGTCGTCGAGCATCAGGGTGTAGGTGACCGACCCGGCGGGGCGGTCCACCGCACCGGTGGTGAGCCGGTCCAGGAAGGCGCACGCGTCCGGCCCGGCGACCTCGATCCGGGTCAGCGGTGTCATGTCGTAGAGCCCGACCGCGGTGCGGGTGCGCCACGCCTCGACCGCGACGACCGGCGAGTGGAACATCGCGGACCAGGAGTCGCGTTCCGGCTCCCGCCGGTCGGGCGGCAGCTCCGGCAGCAGCGCGGCGTTCGCCTCGTACCAGTGCGGGCGCTCCCAGCCGTGCGCCGGCAGGAAGACCGCGCCCAGCTCACGCTGCCGGTCGTGGAACGGGCTGGTCCGCAGGTCCCGCGGCGAGGTTCGGGGCGCCAGCGGGTGCACCACGTCGTAGATCTCGACGAAGTTGCGCTGCGCGGTCTCGTCGACGAACGCGTCGGTGGTCTCGACCTCGTCGAACCGGTGCACGTCGCAGCCGTGCAGGTCCAGCTCGCTGCGCCCGTCGACGAGCAGCTGCGCGACCGCCCGGGCCACCCCCGACGAGTGCGTCACCCACACCGCCTCGGCGATCCAGAAGCCGGCGACGTCGGCGGACTCGCCGATCAGCGGGCCACCGTCGGGAGTGAAGGAGAAGATTCCGTTGAACCCGGTCTCGACCTTCGTCCCGCGCAGGGCCGGCAGCAGCTCCCGGCTCTGCTCCCACTGCTCGGCGAAGTCGTCCTCGGTGAAGGGCAGCATCGAGGGCTGCGCGCTCTCCGAGGTGGAGCCTCCGGTCTCCGGCAGCTCGGCGAGCGACACCGGCATCGGACGGTGCGCGTACGAGCCGATCCCGATCCGGTCGTGGTGCTCACGGAAGTAGAGATCCGCGTCCTGGTGGCGCAGGATCGGCAGCTGCGCCTCGATCCCGGTGCCGTTGCGTGCCGCCAGCTCCTCGACCCGGCCGGAGCGGGCGTACTGGTGGGCCAGCGGCAGCAGCGGCACCCGCATGCCGGCGAGCTTCCCGAGCTCGCGCCCCCAGAACCCGGCACAGCATACGACGACGTCGGCCGGGATCTCCCCCTGCTCGGTCCGCACCCCGCTGACCCGGCCACCGGCCCGGCTGATCCCGGTGACCCGGGTGGAACCGCGGAACACTGCGCCGCGGGCCCGGGCCCGCTCGGTCAGCGCGACGACCGCGCGGGTCGCCGACGCCAGCCCGTCGGTGGGGGTGTGCAGCCCGCCGAGCACCTGCCCGGGATCGACCAACGGGTGCAGCCGGGCGCACCCGGCCGGATCGACGACGGTGGCGGGCACCCCGCGCGCCGTCGCCCAGCCGTGTCTGCGGTGCAGGTCCGCGAGCCGCCGCGGCGTGGTGGCGACCTCCAGGCCGCCGACCTGGTGGAAGCATCCACCGGTGTCGTCGGTGCGCAGGCTCATCAGCTTCTCGACGGTGTAGGTGGCGAACGCCGTCATGGTGCGCGAGGCGTTGGTCTGGAAGACCAGGCCGGGGGCGTGCGAGGTGGAGCCACCGGTGAGCGGCAGCGGGCCCTGGTCGACGACGGTGACGTCGGTCCAGCCGCGCACGGTCAGCTCGTCGGCCAGGTTCGTCCCGACGATCCCGGCTCCGATGATGACGACACGAGGGTTCATGGGGCGCTCCTCAGGTCGGTCCGGAACTCGTGGGTGGCGTCGTGCAGCCAGGCGGTGAGGTGCCCGGCGAACGACGGGCGGACGTGCACGAGCAGGTCGTCGCCCGGCCCGAGGACGACGAGCAGCACCGGGACGCGCGCGATCGTGGTCTGCGCGCTGCGTCCAGGCCCGAGCACGGCCGGATGGGTGTCCAGCGCGCAACCCAGCGCGAGCAGCTCACGGGTGAGCGGGCCGCGGATGCGCAGTGCGGTCCACTGCCCGGACACGTCGGTGGCGGCGCCGTGCGGGCCGAGCACCGCGCGCAGCTCGGTCTCCGCCGGGCTGCCGGCGACCAGCCACTCGTCGGGACCGAGCCAGACGATCCGGCCGTCGGCGGTCGCGGTCCAGGTGTTCGGCCCGGTCGGCGGGGCGGCACCGAGCAGCTCGGCGACCGCGGTCGCGCCCGGTCCGTGCGGGTCGATCCGCAGGTCGGTGAACCGGCCCCGGTCCACGACGGTGATCGAGAGGCCGTCCGGCCGTCCGGCGGCGGGATCGACGGGTGCGAGGACCCACGGCGGTGCCGGTGGAGGGGTGCCGTCCCGGATGTCAGCCGTCACGGCGGGCTCCTTCGGGGTCGACGAGGACGGGGCCGGTGATCCGCGCCGGGACGAGCGACCCGCCGCAGGGCACGTGCACGACCTCACCGATCCGGTCGCGCCCGCCGGCGAGCAGCGCCAGTGCGAACGGGCGGCCCAGCTCGGCGCTGAGGTAGCTGGAGGTGACGTGGCCGATCATCGGCACCGGTGGCGGGGGCAACGTGCCGTCGGGCCGGAACTCGACGATCTGCGAGCCCTCCGGCAACCGGGTCACCGCGTCGGTCGCCAGCAACCCGACCAGCTGCCTGCGCAGCGGGTCCCGGTTCGCGACCCGGCTGAAGGAGCGCTTCCCGACGAAGTCGGCCTTCGTCGCCGACACCGCCCAGCCCAGACCCAGGTCGTGCGGGGCGACGGTGCCGTCGGTGTCCTGGCCGATGATCGGGTAGCCCTTCTCGGCGCGCAGCACGTGCATGGCCTCGGTGCCGTAGGGGGTGATCCCGTGCCGGGCCCCCGCGGTGAGCAGGCGCTCCCACACCGAGAGCGCGTACCGGGAGTCGACGTTCACCTCGTAGGCCAGCTCGCCGGAGAACGAGATGCGGGCCAGCCGGACCGGTACCCCGTCGAGCGCGGTGTCCCGCCAGGCCATGAACCCGAACGCGGCGTGCGAGACGTCCAGTTCGGGGAACACCTCCGCCATGAGGTCCCGGGAGCGCGGCCCGGCGACCGGGAACACCGCCCAGTGGTCGCTGACCGACGTCAGCCACACCCGCAGGCCGGGCCAGTCGGTCTGGCTCCGGTCCTCCAGGTCCGCCAGCACCGACGCGGCGTTGCCTGTCGTGGTGGTGAGCAGGAACCGGTGCTCGTCGAGCCGGGCGACGGTGCCGTCGTCGACGACCATGCCGTCGTCGCCGCACATGACGCCGTAGCGCACCCGGCCGACCCGCAGCGTCGACATCGTGTTGGTGTAGACCCGGTCCAGGAACTCCCCGGCGTCCGGGCCCTGCACGTCGATCGTGCCGAGGGTGGAGCCGTCCATGATGCCGACGCCGGAACGGACGGCGGTGCACTCGCGCAGCACGGCCGCGTTCATGTCCTCACCGGGTCGCGGGTAGAAGCGCGGCCGCCGCCACTGCCCGACGTCGACGAACACCGCGCCGTGCGCGACGTGCCAGGGATGCACGGCGGTGGTGCGGACCGGGTCGTAGAGCTCACCGCGTTCCCGCCCGGCGAGCGCCGCGAACGCCACGGGCGTGTACGGCGGCCGGGAGCCGGTGGTGCCCAGCTCCGCGACCGGACGGCCGAGCAGCTCGGCGGTGATCCCGGCCGCGACCGTCCCGGACGTCCGGCCCTGGTCGTGCCCGGTGCCGATGGTCGTGTAGCGCTTGACGTGCTCGATCGAGCGGAGTCCGGCACCGACCGCGCGCGCGATGTCGGCGACCGTGACGTCCCGCGCGATGTCGACGAACTGCTGCGCCGGGTCGCCCGGGGTCCGCCACAGCACCGGAGCCGGGGTCCGCGGTGGCTCGGCCGGGACGCTCGGCGCGTCCGCGCCCGCCGCCTCGGCGAGGCATCCGGCCAGCTCGAGGGTGCCGTTCGCGGCACCGATCACCTCGGTCCCCGCCGGTGGTCGCGCGGGCCGGAACGCGCCCGGCCCGGGATCGTAGGTCAGCGCGCCGCGCACCTGGCCGACGAGCTGGGTCGCGGGGATCCAGCCACCGGAGACCAGCAGCAGGTCGCACGGCAGCTCCCCGGCCCCGCCCGGGGCCGTGCCGTCGGGCCCCGTGCCGTCGGGCCCCGTGCCGTCGGGCCCCGGCGCACCGGGGGCCGTGCCGTCGGGCGCCGGAGCACCGGGGTCGGTGCCATCGGGCCCCGGAGCACCGGGGTCGGTGGCGGGCCGCACCAGGGCGGCCGCGACCGAGCCGTCCGGGCCGGCCGTGGTGTCCACCACGACGGTCCCGGCCCGCACCGTCACCCCCGCGGCCCGGCACCGCGCACTCAGCTGCGGCGGGCCGTCCGGCCGGGCGTCGAGCAGGGTCACCCGCGCACCGGCCCCGGCGAGATCGGCGGCGGCGCGGTAGGCGTGGTCGTCGGTGGTGAACACGACGACCTCCCGGCCGGCGAGCACACCGTGCCGGTGCAGGTACTCGCGGGCGGCCGAGGCCAGCATGACGCCGGGCCGGTCGTTGTTCGCGAAGACCACCGGGCGCTCGTGCGCGCCGGTCGCGATCACCACCCGGCCCGCCCGGATCCGGTGCACCCGCTGCCGGGACATGTTCCGCGGCGCGTCCGGCCCGAGATGGTCGGTCCGGCGCTCGCAGGCCAGCACGAAACCGTCGTCGTAGTGGCCGAACGCGGTGGTCCGCTGCAGGTGCAGCACCTCCGGGTTTTCGGCGAGCTCGGCGAGCACCCCGGCCACGTACTGCGGCGCGGGCAGCCCGCCGATCCGTTCGGCGGGCGTCAGCGAACCGCCCGCGGTGGCACGGTCGTCGACCAGCACCACCCGGTCGCCGCGGCGGGCGGCGGTCCGTGCGGCGAGCAGCCCGGCCGGGCCGGCACCGACGACGAGCGTGTCGCAGTGTGTGTGCCGGTGGTCGTAGCGCTGGGGGTCGGCGACCGCGGCGAGCCGGCCGCGGCCGCACAGGCTGCGGGCGACCAGCCCGTCGTACAGCTCGACGGCGGCGGCCTGGCGCATCGGTTCGGGGAACGGCGCCTCGATCTGGACGAGCCCGGCCGGGTCGTCGGTCCAGGCCGAGACGATCCCGCGCGGTCGACGGCGGTTCACGCTCGCACCGAGCACCCGCACCCCGGCGGCGAGCAGGGCCGACGCCAGCGTGTCGCCCGGGTGCCCGGTGCGGGTGACGCCGTCGACGGTGAAGCTCAGCGTGCGGGTCCGGTCGATCCGGCCGTGCCCCGCGACCCGGTGGCCGCCGGTCACGTCCCGGGCCCCCGGCAGCTCGGGGCGCGGTGCACCGGCCGGGTACACCGCGAGGAAGCGGTAGGTGGCGGTGTCGCGCACCGCGTTGAACCAGCGCCGGCAACCCGCCGTGTGGTTCCAGCGCTCGGCGACCGGGCCCTCCGGGTTCTCCCGGAAGAACACGAAGTGTGCCCACTGCTCGTCGGTGAGCGCGGACGGATCGGCCGGGTAGGTGACGTGTGCCGGGCCGCCGTGGTGGAACTCGACCTCCTCGCGGGGGCCGCACCAGGGGCAGTCGACGAGTTGCACGTTGGGGCTCCTCGGGTGACGGGGTCAGTGCGCGACGGCGGCGGCGCCGTGCTCGTCGACCAGTGCGCCGGTGACGAAGCGGTCGAGGCCGAACGGGGCGATGTAGGGGTGCGGCTCGTCGTGGGCGATCAGGTGCGCCAGGCACCAGCCCAGACCGGGGGTCGCCTTGAACCCGCCGGTCCCCCAGCCGCAGTTGAGGTAGAGGTTCGCGAACGGGGTGCGGCCGACGATCGGCGACGCGTCCGGGGTGGTGTCGACGATCCCGGCCCAGGTGCGCAGCACGTGCGCCCGCGCGAACACCGGGAACAACTCGACCGCGGCGGCCATCTGCCGTTCGATCACGTGGAACGCGCCGCGCTGCCCGTACCCGGTGTAGGAGTCGATCCCGGCGCCCATCACCAGCTCGCCCTTGTGCGCCTGGGACACGTACACGTGCACCGCGTTGGACATCACGACCGTCGGGTGCACCGGCTCCAGCAGCTCCGACACCAGCGCCTGCAGCGGGTGCGACTGCAGCGGGGCCCGGATCCCGAGCCGGTCCAGCAGCGTCGAGGTGTGCCCGGCGGCGCACAGCGCGACCCGGCCGCAGCCGATTTCGCCGCGGGTGGTGCGGATCCCGGTGACGGTGTCGCCGTCGGTGTCGAAGCCGAGGACCTCGCAGTCCTGGATCAGGTCGACCCCGGCCGCGTCGACCCGGCGGGCGAAACCCCAGGCGACGTAGTCGTGTTTGGCGATCCCGGCGCGCGGCTGGTGGGTCGCGCCGAGCACCGGGTACCGGATGTCGTCGGAGACGTTGAGGATCGGGCACAGCTCGGCGACGTCGTCCGGGCCGAGCCATTCGGCGTCGATCCCGCCCAGCCGGTTGGCCTCGACCCGGCGGACCGAGTCGCGGACGTCCTGCTCGGTGTGCGCGAGGTTCAGCACGCCGCGCTGGGAGAACAGGATCGGGTAGCCGAGATCGTCCTCCAGCCCCTCCCACAGCCTCAGCGCGTGCTCGTAGATCGCGGCCGAGGCGTCCAGGAGGTAGTTGGACCGGATCACGGTGGTGTTGCGGGCCATGTTGCCCCCGGCCAGCCACCCCTTCTCCAGCACCGCGACGTCGGTGATGCCGTGGTTGCGCACCAGGTAGTGGGCGGTCGCCAGACCGTGCCCGCCGCCGCCGACGATCACGACGTCGTAGTGCCGCTTCGGTTCCGGGTTGCGCCAGAGGAAGTCGGGGTGCTCCGGGAGCTCCACCGGCGGGGAACTGCTCATGCCGTCACCTCGGACATCTGATCGTGCGGACTGGTACATCCATCGCCGGCGGGGTGGCCGGTCGGTGCCCTGCGGCCGTCCGGCTACACGCGCGCGGCCAGCCGCCTGCGCCAGCCGCCGAACGGGCGTGGCCGGTCGATCCCGAGCACGCCGACCGGTTGGCCCGCGGCGTCGTCGAACACGGCGACGAAACCACCGGGCCCGTCCGGTTCGCCCTCCACCAGCCGCACCGCACCGCCCGGCGCACGGTGCCCGGCGAACTGGATCCGCCTGCCGTACTGGTCGGACCAGAAGTACGGCACGGCGTGGTGCGCGGGCAGCGCGTGCTCGGCGCCGAGCAGCGCGGCCACCGCCACCGCGGGTTGCTGCAGCGCGTTGGTCCAGTGCTCGAGCCGGAGCAGACCGCCGGTGTAGTCCCGGTGCGAGTTGGCGCAGTCGCCGACGGCGACCACCCCGGGCAGGCCGGTCCGCCCCTGCGCATCGGTGACGACACCGTCGTCGAGGGTGAGCCCGGAACCGGCCAGCCACTCGGTGTTCGGCACCGCGCCGATCCCGACGAGCACGACGTCCGCGGGCAGCTCCCGTCCGTCGGCCAGCCGCACGCCGCGCACCCGGGGCGAGCCGAGCAGCCGCTCGACGCCGACCCCCCGGTGCAGCCGCACCCCGTTCGCCTCGTGCAACCGCGCGCAGACCTCACCCATCTCCGCGCCGAGCGCGCGCTGCAGCGGCACCGGGGCGACCTCGACGACGTCGACGCCCAGCCCGAGCCCGGCCGCGGTCGAGGCGACCTCGGCGCCGACGAACCCGGCGCCGATCACGACCAGCCGGCGGGCGGTCGCCAGGTCGGCGCGCAGGGCGCGGGCGTCGTCGAGGGTGCGCAGCGTGTGCACGCCACCCGGGACCGGCCCGGGCAACCGGCGGGCCCGGGCGCCCGTGGCGAGGACGACCGCGTCGGCGGCCAGCTCCTCCCCGTCGTCGAGGGAGACGACCCGGTTCGGCCCGTCCAGGGCCACCGCGGTGCGGCCCAGCCGCCACCGCACACCGAGCGCCGCGTCGTCCGGCCCGGTGAGGCCGAGCTCCTCGTCGGTGACGGTGCCCGCGAGGTAGCCCTTCGACAGGGGTGGCCGGTCGTACGGGACGTGCCGCTCCGCCCCGACGACGGTGACCGCACCGGTGAACCCCTGCGCGCGCAGGGCCCGCACCGCGGCGAGCCCGGCGAGCGAGGCGCCGACGACGGTGACCGACCCGACCGGGGCCGGCATCAGCTCGCGACCTCGTCGATGTAGCGGGCGGGCTGCGCGACGGTGACCGGGGCGGACTCGCGGACGTACACCCGGCCGTCGTCGACGAGCACGGTGTGCGTGCGCACCGGTGTCTTCGCGGGCGGGCCGCTGGGCCGGCCGGTGCGCAGGTCGAAGCAGGCGGCGTGCAGCGGGCACTCGACCGCGCAGCCCTCCAGCCAGCCGTCGGCGAGCGATGCGTCCTGATGGGTGCAGGTGTCGTCGATCGCGAACAGCTCGCCGTCGACGTTGAACACGGCGATCGGGACCTCACCGTGAACCCGAACGGACTCCCCGGCCGGAAGGTCGGAGAGCGCGCCCACGAAGATCATTGTTACCTCCACGTTGCGCATCGCGGAACTCGCCATGTATTGCGCAACGGTAGGATGCGGCCGCAGGAGGCGCACGTCAACCGTGGATTTCGCCGCACACCGAATCGCCCGGCCGTGCCCGGGCGGGTCCCGGACGGCACGGAAAGAGGCCGGCACCGGAACAGGGACGGTGCCGGAACAGGGACGGTGCCGGAACAGGGACGGTGCCGGAACGGGGACGGTGCCGCAGCGGGCTCAGCGCCGGAACAGGAAGATGCCGTAGCCCGCTTCGTCGTCGACCCACTCGGCCTCCGCCCGCAGGCCGTGCGCCTCGACGTCGCGGCGGAAGCCGTCGCGGTCGAACTTGGCGGAGAACCCGACGTTGATCCCCTCGCCCCGGCGCACGTCCAGCGAGAGCCCCAGCACCGGGAGCTCGACGCTCCGGTCCCGGCGCGCCCACAACCGACCGTCCACGACCTGGTGGTCCGGGTCGTAGTGGGCGGCGGCGCGGAAGTCGTCGAGCTCGACCTGCCCACCGAAGCGGCGGGCGAGATGCGCGAGGTGGTTGAGCCGGAAATCGGCGAACGCGGAGTACCCGGGCGGGTCGTTGTAGCAGGTCTCGAACACCGCGGCCGGTTTCAGCAGGTCGGCCGAGACCGCGAACGCGTCACCGGGACGCAGCGCGGCGGCGATCCGGGCGAGCAGCGCCGACCGCTCGCCCGGGGTGGTGTTGCCGACGTTGGCGCCGAGGAACAGCACCGCCAGCGGGGCGCCGCCGTCGTCGTGGAGCCGGTCCAGACCCGCCTCGTAACGTCCCCACAGACCGGTGACGGACAGGCCGGGCAGATCGCCCAACCGGTCGGCACTGTGCTCGAGCATCTCCCGGCTGACGTCGACGGGCAGGTAGTGGGTGGGGCGTCGCGCGGCGCACTCCGCCAGCAGCAACCGGGTCTTCTTGGCGCTGCCCGAGCCCAGCTCGGCCACCCGCGGGCAGCCGAGCCGGGCCGCGATGTCGGCGCCGTGCCGGCGCAGCAGGGCCCACTCGACGCGCGTGAGGTAGTACGTCGGCAGCTCGGTGATCTGCTCGAACAGCTCCGAGCCGCGCTCGTCGTAGCCGAACCAGGGCGGGATCCGCGGCAACGGCTCGGTCAGGCAGGCCCGGATCCCGGCGACGTCGTCGAAGAAGGCGGCGCCGGACTCCAGCTCGACGACGCTCACCGGGGCGGCCCGTCCGGGAGCGGTCCACGCAGGCTTGACCGGCCCGCCGACCACCGGCCCAGCAGCAGCTCCCCGAGCCGGTCACCGAGGAACCCGGCGGCCCGGATCCCGAACACCACGTCCGCGGCGAGCGCGGGCTCCGCGGCCAGCAACGGGCGCAGGACGCCGCGCCGGACGACCTGCTCGTGCACCGCGTCGGCCTCGACGTGCTCGTCGTAGAAGCGGATCGCCGCCGGACCGCAACCCAGCCGGCGCATCCCGCGCACCAGCCGTTCGGACCCGGGCGAGGAGGTCAGCTCCACCAGCGCGAACTGGCCGACGAGCGCGCCGCGCAGGCTGCGCCGCAGCCCGCACAGCGACATGAAGTTGACCTCGGCGAGGGTCGCCGCGGGAACGACGTCGACGTAGTGGCCGTAGCCGGTGGACAGTCCCAGCTCGCGCATCATGTCCGCGAACAGGACCGCGTGCATGCGGGCCGGATCGCCCGCGCCGTACTCGTCGTGCTCGACGGTGACCAGCCCGGCCTTGGCGGCGTCCGGCAGCCGCGGGATCACCCAGGCCTGCGGGTCGGCCTCCTTGAGGTGGTAGACCGACCGGTGCACGACGTACTCGCGCAGCTGCCACAGCTCCCCGCTCCGGTACAGGTGGTGCGAGACCCCGGTCTCCGCGGCCGGGCCGACCGGCTCGACGAGCAGCGCCTCGACGGTGGCGGCGACGTCGTCACCGGGTGGTACGTCGGCGCGCAGCGCCGCCAGGAACCGCTCCTCCAGCGCGACCCGCAGCGTCACCAGCCGCGGGTCCCACTCCCGGTCGTCGTCGACCCCGGCGAA
Source organism: Pseudonocardia sp. NPDC049635 (assembly GCF_040659795.1). NCBI lineage: Bacteria > Bacillati > Actinomycetota > Actinomycetes > Pseudonocardiales > Pseudonocardiaceae > Pseudonocardia > Pseudonocardia sp. NPDC049635. The sequence continues at coordinate 310,373 of NZ_JBFAON010000004.1, read as the reverse complement.
ACCGCGGTAGTGCAGCTCGTAGCAGCAGTGCAGGGCCAGCTGCAGGTCGTCGCCGTACGGGTCGGCGTCCGCGGGCTCCCCGGCGGGCGGGGGGTCCCCGCCGCGCAGCAGCTCCAGCACCGTCTCCGACCACGGGCCACGGGCACCGGGCAGCGGGGCCCGACCGGTGTGCGGGGTCGCGGGTACGACCGTCATGTCCGCTGCTCCTCCCGGACCCGGGTGCGATGACTGGTGTCGCAGAACGGTGGCCGCCGCGTGCGGCGGCAGGTACAGACCGCCGTCACCGGACGGTCGGACCGGACCCGGCGCCCGTCGGCCGTCTCGATCTCGACCGGGCCGTGCACCAGCACCGGTCCGTCGTCGGTCAGGGTCACGCGGGTGGGCTCAGCAGGCACGGCTCGCCTCGATCACGACCAGCTCCTCGTCGACGGCGCCGGGTTCGACCAGCCCGCGTGCCTCGTGCAGCGCGGCCCGGGCCCGCATCACCGGGCCGAGCGGGACCCGGGTGCGCATCGTCACCCGGGCACTCAGACCGGTGGCGGCGAGCCGCTCCAGCGTACGGTCCGCACCGCAGGCGCCGCCGTGCACGAGCAGCAACACGCCACCGGGATCGAGATGCTCGGCGGCACCGTCACAGATCCGGTCGACCAGCAGCCTGCCGTCCCGGCCACCGTCCCAGCTGCGGGAGCTGCGGTGCCGGGGGAGCCGGTCCGAGCGCGACGGCACGTACGGCGGGTTGGCGGTGATCAGGCCGAACCGGCGGCCCCGGACCGGGCCGAACAGGTCACCGCGGTGCACCCGCACCCGGGACCGGTGCAACCGGGCGTTGAGCCGGGCGGCGGCGACCGCGCGCCGGGACAGGTCGACGGCGGTCACCGACCGCGCGCCGGACCGGGCCGCGGCGAGCGCCACGGCGCCGGTACCGGTGCCGAGATCGAGCACGTCCCGGCCCCGGGCGGCGCCGCCGGCGGCGATCACGGCGGCGAGCGCACCGGTGTCGGACTGCGGCCGGTAGACCCCGGGCGGGCTCAACAGGAACGTGGTCACCGGGGCCGCGGCGGTATCGGTCACGGGGCGCCTTCCGTCGGACGGACGGGTCCGCCGGTGGCGGCCCGGTGAGGGGCATACCCGCCCACCGTGGACTCACCCGCCGTGTGACGACCCCCACGTACGCCCGGCCGGGCACGCCGACGGGTTCACCGTCGAGCTCGGCCTGTCCAACGGCAGCTACGTGGCGCAGGACCCGGTGTCCCAGGCGATCGCCCGCCAGCTCGGCGAGGTCGGGATCACCGTCGAGATCACCACCCAGTCGTTCCCGAACTGGGTGGAGCGCACCCGGAGCGCCGAGGATGCCCCGGCGCTGTACTACATCGGCTACACCTCCGGCTACCGTGCGCCCGCCGACCGGCTGCGGATCTACACCTCGGGCAACGGCCAGAGCCAGTACGCCCAGCCGGACGAGGTCTACGACGACCTGGTCACCCAGGTCACCGCGGCGACCACACCCGAGCAGCAGCAGGAACTGGTGAACCGGGCGACCGCGCACTTCCGGGAGCAGGCACACGTGGTCTTCCTGTGGCCGCAGCCGCTCACCTACGTCGTCCGCAAGGACCTGGAGTGGACCCCGCGCCCCGAGCACTGGCTCGTGCCGCAGGAGTTCCGTTCCCGGTCCTGACCCGAGCGAGAGGTACAGCCATCATGACCGTTCCCGGAGACGATCGGGTCGCCCGCGGTGAGCAGCTGGTGCTCGCCACCCTGATCGGCGGTGTCGGCAACCACGCCGGCGCCTGGCGGCGCCCGAACAGCAGGGTCGAGGAGAAGTACGACCTGCGGTTGTTCGCCGATCTCGTCGGCCGCGCCGAGGCCGCGAAGCTGCACGCCGTGTTCCTCGCCGACGGCCTGCGGCTGGAGACCGACACCCTGCGCAGCCAGCCCTTCGCCGGGCTGGAACCGATCACCCTGCTCAGCGCGCTGGCCGCGGTGACCAGCCGGATCGGGCTGATCGGGAGCGTGTCGACGACGTTCTCCGAGCCCTACACCGTGGCCCGCCAACTGGCCTCGCTCGACCACATCTCGAACGGCCGGGCCGGGTGGAACCTGGTGACCTCGGCGTGGGGCGAGGAGAACTACGGACGCACGCTGCCCCCGCACGACGAGCGCTACGAGCGGGGCGCGGAGTTCGCGGAGGTGCTGTTCGCACTGTTCGACAGCTGGGACGCCGACGCGATCACCATCGACCGGGCCACCGGGGTCTACGCCGACCCGGCGAAGGTCCGCGCGATCGACCACGTCGGGAAGCACTTCGACGTGCGCGGGCCGCTCAACGTGGCCCGCCCGCCGCAGGGCCGCCCGATCGTCGCGCAGGCCGGATCGTCGGACGTCGGGCAGGACGTCGCGGCCCGGTTCGCCGACGTAGTGTTCACCACCGGACGCACCACCGTCGAGGACGGCAGACGGTTCTACCGGTCGCTCAAGGAGCGGGTCGCCGGCACCGGCCGCGACCCGGGCTCGGTGAAGATCCTGCCCGGCGTCTCACCGATCATCGGGCGGACCGAGACCGAGGCGAAGGCCGTGCAGCGGGAGCTCAACGGCTTCATCGACCTCGTCTCGGGGCGGGCGAAGCTGTCCCGCCAGCTGGCCGGTGTCGACCTCGACGATCTCGAGCTCGACGAGCCGGTCCCGCTGGAGCGGCTGCCGCAGGAGTCGCAGGTGCAGGGGCGGCGGTCCCGGTTCGGGGTCTACCGGGCGCTCGTCGAGGAGGGGTGGACGCTGCGCAGGCTCATCGAGTGGGAGGTCGCCTCCGCCGGGCACCACGTCCCGGTCGGGTCGTCCGAGCAGATCGCGGAGCTGCTGCTGCGCCGGTTCGAGGCGGGCGCGGCCGACGGGTTCGTGCTGCTGCCGTCCTACGTGCCGGAGGGGTTCACGCTGCTCACCGACGAGGTCGTGCCGATCCTGCAGGAGCGCGGGGCGTTCCAGACCGACTATGCGCACGAGACGCTGCGCGGCAACCTGGGGCTCGGGCCGGTGACCTGATCCCGGGCACTGCGTGCCCACCGGATCCGCTCACCCGGTGAGCGGATCCGGTGGGACCGACACCCCGGCCGGTCCCCGTGCAGCGACCGGGCGCGACCTGCATCACACCCCGGAATCGTCCCCGGTGGTCGCACCTTCACCCCTGGTGACGGGCCGGGTTGTACCGGTCCGCGGCGCAACGGCACGATCTCGGGGCGGGGCCGCGACGTGCGGGATCCGGGGAGGGGAAAAGGCCATGGCCTGGAGCACGCGTGAGATCGCCGAGCTCGCCGGCACCAGCCTGCGCGCGGTGCGGCACTACCACGAGGTCGGTCTGCTCCCGGAACCCGAGCGGCGCTCCAACGGATACAAGCAGTACGGCGTCGCGCATCTGGTCCGGCTGCTGCGCATCAAGCGGCTCACCGATCTCGGCTTCTCGCTCGCCCAGGTCGCCGCCATGGGTGACGCCGACGACCATCCCGAACAGGCCCTGCGCACCCTCGACGCCGAACTCACCGAGACCATCGAACGGCTCGAGCGGATCCGGGCCGAACTCGGCGTGATCATTCGCGAAGGCACGCCCACCGATCTGCCGCCGAGCTTCGCTCCGGTCACGGCCAAGCCGGAGTTCTCCGACAGCGACCGCTCGCTGATCGTCGTGATGACCCGGGTGCTGGGCCCGCAGAGCCTGCAAGCATATGCGGACATGCTGCGGGACATGCCGCCGGACCCGCACGCGGAGGAGTTCGAGAACCTGCCGGCCGACGCCGACGAGCAGACCCGCCAGGACCTCGCCGAACGGATGACACCCTACGTCCGGGACCTGCACGCGGCACACCCGTCGATGAGGACGATCCGCGAGGACGCCCCGCGCGGGGCGAGCTTCGCCCAGCGCACGATGGGCGCCGCGATGCAGGACCTCTACAACCCGGCCCAGATCGACGTGATGAAACGCCTCGGGGCACTGCTGCGTCAGCAGCAGGCGGACGAGCCCGGGTGACCGGCCGGAGCCCTCACCGTCCCCTCTCCACGGCCCGCAGGACCGCGCCGACCAACGGCCACGGGCGGCCCGGCTCGGCGAGCACGAGATCGGCGCGCAGCCCCGGGGTGAGCGCTCCGCGGTCGGCCAGCCCGGCCGCCTCCGCGCCGCCCAGGGTCACCAGCCGGACCGCGGCCGGCAGGTCGGCCAGCCCCTCGGCGGCGAGCAGGAACACCGCGGCGAGCAGCCCCGACGGCAGGTAGTCCGACGCGAGCGCGGTGACCAGTCCACGGGCCACCAGCTCGCGGGCCGAGGCGTTGCCCGCGTGCGAGGTCCCGCGCAGCGCGTTCGGTGCGCCCATCACCACCGGCATCCCGGCGGCTCTCGCCGCCCGGGCGGCCTCCACGGTGGTCGGGAACTCGGCGACCGCGCCACCCCGTTCGGCCAGGACCGCGATCTCCTCGGCCGAGGCGGGGTCGTGCCCGAACAGCCGTACCGCCCCCGACCGGGCCCGCTCGCCGAGCAGCTCCAGCGCCTCGTCCCGCACGTCGAGCAGCGCCTCCCGGCGGGCGATCATCTCGTCCACATGGGCTCGGGCCTGCGCCTCGCTCAGTCCCTGGGTCCCGGACACGTACCGCTCGAAGTACGTGCGGTCGGCGTACTGGCCCTGCCCCGGGGTGTGGTCCTCGTGCGAGACGACGGCCTGTTCGTCGAGGGTGCTGAGCCGTTCGCGCAACGCGGCCAGCCCGGTGGGGCAGCGGACGTCGAGCCGGTGCAGGATCCGGTGCTCGACCGGAGCAGCGCCCCGGTGCTCGACCTCCCGGCACAGCTCCAGGGTGGTCGCGACGGTCCGCGGGAACGACGGCGCGACGGCCTGCTCGAACGAGGCGCCGTGGAACACCGTCGTCACCCCCGCCGCGCGCAGCTTCCCCTCGAACGAGCGCAGCGCGAACGGCCACGGCAGCTCCGCGCCGGGCCGGGGCAGCCGCTCGCGCTCCAGACCGTCGGAGTGCACGTCGACCAGCCCGGGCAGGCAGTAGAGGCCCCGGCCGTCGACGTCCGCGGACGCCCCGCCCGGGTGCGGTGCGACCTGCGCGATCCGTCCGTCCCGCACGGCGACCCAGGCATCGTCGACCACCCGGTCGGGCAGCACCGCGCGGACGTGGCCCAGCACGTAGTCGGCGGGCGGCGCGTCCAGCGTCCACGCCGGACCGGTCGTGGCCGGGGCGCTCATGCGGCACCGGCCAGGACCTGGGCCGGCGTGCCCTCGCGCAGCACCCGGCCGTCCCGGAGCTCGACGACCCGAGTCGCCAGCCGGTGCATCGCGTCGCCGTCGTGGAACACGGCCAGTACCGCCACACCCCGGTCCGACAGCGACGCCACCAGGTCCAGTGCCCGTTCCCGGTTGGCCGGGTCCAACGCCGACACCGGTTCGTCGAGCAGCAGCAGCCGCGGTGGCGCGACGGTGGCCGCGGCCAGGTTCACCCGCTGGCGTTCACCGCCGGACAGCACCCCGCAGTCGACGTCCCACAGCGCCTCGTCGAGCGCCAACCGGCGCAACGAGGCCGCTGCCGCGTCGGCGGCGTCGGCCGGTTCGATCCCGCGCCGCCGGGCCGCCGCGGCGACCAGCGCCCACGGCCCGGTCCGCGGGGGCGCGGCGAGGAACTGCGACACGTAGCCGAGCTCGCGCGAGCGCAACCGCACCAGGGCGCGGTCGTCGAGCCCGGTCAGCTCCCGCGGACCGTCCTCGGTGTGCAGCACGACGGTGCCCGAGTCGGGCAGGTAGCTGCGGTGCACGCAGCGCAGCAGGCTGGACTTGCCGGCCCCGCTGGACCCGGCCAGCGCCACGTGCTCACCGGCCGCCACGTCGAGGTCCACGCCGCGCAGCGAGGTGACGGTGCGGCCGACCGCGTGCAGGGTGAAGGTCTTGTGCAGTTCGCGGATCTCCAGGACGGGAGTCACGGGTCACCTCCGGGCCGCGGCGACGAGCCGCTGGGTGTAGGGATGGTGCGGGTCGCCGAACAGCTGGTCGGTGAGGCCGCGCTCGACGACCCGGCCGAGTTGCATGACCACGGTCCGGTCGGTGAGCGTCTCGACCACGCCGAAGTCGTGGCTGACCACCACCGCGGCGACGTCCCGCTCGGCCAGCAGGCCGCGCAGCAGGTCGAGCACGCCTGCCGCCACCGAGGCGTCCAGGCCGGTGGTGGGTTCGTCCAGCAGCAGCACCGCCGGATCGTTGGCCAGGGCCGCCGCGATCTGCACCCGCTGGCGCATCCCGCCGGAGAAGGTGCGGACCGGGTCGTCCATCCGGGACAGTGGCACCTCGACCCGGTCCAGCAGCTCCGCCGCCCGGGCCCGGATCGCGCCGTAGCTGCGCCAACCGGCCGCGGTCAGCCGCTCGGCGACGTTGCCGCCCGCGGAGACGTCCATCGCCAACCCGGCCGCCGGGTCCTGGTGGACGATGCCCAGGGTGGCGATCCGCAGCCTGCGTCGCGCGGGGCCGTCGAGGGTCAGCACGTCGGTGCGGCCCCCGTCGACGTCGCTGAGCAGCAGTCTCCCCGCGGTGGCCTGCTCGTCACCCACGATGCAGCGCAGCACCGTCGACTTGCCGGAACCGGACTCGCCGATCAGGCCGATCGCCTCGCCGGGCGCGACGTCGAACCCCACGTCCCAGGCCGCGACGACCGCCCCGGTCACCGGGCTCACGGCGGTCCCGTGATCGGGCCCGGTCCCGGGTACCGCCGCGGCCCCGCCGGGGCCGTGCACCTTGCCGATCCCGTCGGCGCACAGCGCCCAGCCCGCCCCCACCGGGTCGGCCCGCGGTGCCGGCTCCGCTGCCGGCCCCCGGGTGGTCGTGGTCGTGGCGGTCACGGCACGGGCCCGCCGGCGCGGGTCGGGCAGCAGGTGCAGCGGAGCGACGGCCCGGTGCGCGGCGGCGTCGACGTCGCCGTCGAGGACCCGCGAGCACCATTCGATGTCGCTGCAGGCGAACCGGTCCGTCCCGGCCTCGACCAGGAACGTGTCGTCGGACCCGCACCGTGCGCAACGCTCGGCCGGGTCGCCCTCGACCTCGAACGGGATGTCGTCGAAGGTGAGCGGCTCGACGTCGGTGTCCGGTGGGATCGCGTAGATCCGCTTCTCCCGGCCCGCGCCGAACAGCACCGGGTACGCGCTGTGGTGCAGCCGCGGCACGTCCCAGCGCGGGATCGGGGTGGTGGCGGCGACGTAACGCCCCCCGACCAGCACCGGGTAGCCGGTGGAGGCGGTGATCACGCCGTTGCGGACCACGTCCTCGTACAGGCTGACCCACATCGCGGCGTAGTCGCCCTCGGCGTGCATCCGGGCGCACTCGGCGACCGAGCGCTGTACGCCGCGCAACGGCTCGGGCACCGGGACCTGCAGCACCAGGGTCTGCCCCTCGACCATCGGCTCCTCGGGGACCCGGTGGCGGCTCTGCACCACCGTGGACTCCCGGGTGTCGTCGGTGTCGGCGCAGCCGGTGCTGTCCACGATGAGCCGTCGCAGGTTGGTGGCGTTGACCCCGGCGTCGTCGCCCTGGTCGATCACCTTGACGGTGTCGTCGGCCCCGATCACGGCCAGGGTCACCTGCAGGCCGCCCGAGCCCCAGCCGCGGGCCACCGGCATCTCCCGGGACCCGAAGGGCACCTGGTAGCCGGGTACGCAGATCGCGCTCAGCACGGCCCGCCGGATCTCCCGCCGCGCACCCTCGTCGAGGATGTCGGCCGGGACCGGGCCGGCGGCGGCGACGAGATCGGCGACACCGGTCGCGACGGTGGTGGTGGTCATCGGCAGTCCCTCCCGGCTGGCTCGGTGGTGCGGGCGGCCGGGCCGGACGCCCGCACCGCCCGTTTGCGCTCGACCATCGAGCGGAACGTGACGTAGTGCGGGAGCTTGAGGTGCTCCAGGAACCCGGCCGAGTCGAGGCCGTCGGTGGTCATCAGCAGCAGCTGCTCCAGCGGCCCGGAGCGGCCGAACCGGCGGCAGGCGACGTCGAGGTTGGCCATCGCGATCGCCTTGCGCTCGTTGTGGCCGAACACCAGGCCGTAACCGACGTCGAACCGGCTGCGGTCCTCGTCGGCACCGTCGAGGTCCTCGATCGCCTCGGCCTCGCTGGCCCGGAACCACCCGATCCGGACCGGACGTCCGGTGTGCGGGTGCGTCACCTGCAACGGGAGCCTGCCGTGCCGCACCTCGCCCAGGGTGACCTCGTGGATGTCACCGTCCGGGCCGAGGATCGAGCGGTACCAGAGCCCGACCAGCGCACCGGTCTCGGCGCGGGCCATCGACGCCAGCACCGCGGACCGGGGCGCCGGTGGGCGGGCCGGGCGGCGGGTGACGTCGAACGGTTCGGACTCGTCGCGGGGATGTTCGACGAGCAGGTCGGCCGAGCGCAGGAACGCCGAGAAGCGACCCGGGTGGCGCTGGGCGTCCGTCCGTGCCGCGGCCGGTGCCGGATCCGGTGGCGGCGGCCCCGGGTCGGCGTCGCGCTGCAGCATCCGTCCCGTGTAGTCGGTGGTCCGCCCGAGCAGCTGGGGGCCGTCGGGCGTGCGGTGCGCGGGCACGATGCGGCGTGCCACCACCATGTCGTCCGGGTCGACGGGCAGGCTCCTGGCGAGCTGCGGCAGCGTCGACCGGTGGGCCCGGACCAGGTGCGCCGCCTCCAGGGTGTCCCCCTCCGCCTGCCGGAACGCATCGGCCGAGGTTTCCTCGTGGTAGAGGCCCGCCTCTCCCTGGACCCGGTCCACCGCCAGCCGGAACCGGCCGGTGATCTGCCCGGTGGACACCGGCGGATCCGGTGCGTGGTCCCGTTCGGTGCGGACCAGTTCCTCGGCGGCGAGGATCGCCGCCAGTCCGCCACGTGCTCCCGAGTACCCCATCAGTCCTCCTCGATCCGGGTGCTGCGCGGGATTCCGACGACCTGTCCGGCCGGGTCGACGAGCAGCAGGTCGAACCCCGCCGGAAACGCGGTGGCCCGGCGCGCCGACCACAGCTGCGCGACGGTCCCGAGCGGGGCGATGGTGCGGGTCCCCGGGACGCCGGGGCCGCGCAGCGTCCGGTCCGGTCCGCCGCGCAGTGCCGGGACCGACAGGCTGATCAGCGCCGCGGCCTCCGGCGCGGCGGCCGAGCCGGTAGCGAACCGGCCGGGCTCGTCCGCGGCGAGCGGCCGCAGGGCGGCGACCAGCCGGGCGTCGGACAGTTCGGCCGCCGGTGCACCGGTGGCGGTGCCGATCGCGTCGCGCCAGCCGTCGTCTGCGTCGTGCAGTACCGCGACCGGGGTGTCCAGGTCGGCCAGCGCCAGCACCGGCAGCAGTGCGGGTGCGACACCGGGCGGCGCGTCCGCAGCGGGCAGCCGCTGCACCGTGCCGGGCCGGGCGAGCGCCTCGAACACCACCCGGAAGATCTGCTGGGTGCGCTCCGGGCGCAACGGGGCAAGCGCGGTCATGGCAGCTCCTCGAACTCGACGACGGTCGGGGCCAGGCGGGCCCACTCGGCCGTCTCCGCGGCGGCCTCTCGCGCCGCGACCCGATCGCACAGCGCGTCGACGGCGCCGGCACTCGCGGTCGCCGACTCGGCGGCGGCGTCGCAGACGGCGGCGGCGAGCACGGCGGTGCGGTCGTCGCCCAGGCGCATCGCCCAGCCCCGCGACCCGCCGAGCTCGACCTCGGCCCGGCAGGCGAGCACGTCGCCGAGCAGGAACCGGTCACCGGCGATCGGTTCGATCACCTCGGTCGACACGCAGCCGACCTCCGGGCCGCGCAGCAGCCGGGGCGGCTCCGACTCGGCCAGGCAGGCGTCGGCCAACCCGACGAGCTCCGCGCGGGTGGCCAGGGCCAGCAGGCCCGCCCGCTCCTCACGAGTGCGCACCATCGTCTCCCTTCCTGCTGTCGTCGGCGGTCGAGCCCATCTCGACCACCACGCGGACGGCGTCGGCGCGCATCCACGACGTGCTGCACATCAGTGGCCGCCCGCTCGTGCGGTCCCGGCTCAGGCTCTCCACCAGCCACACCGGGCGGCTGCGGTCGACCAGCAGACCGGCGCAGACCTCGGCGGGCGCGACGTCCAGGCTCACCCGGCACCACACCCGTTCCGGGTCGGCCGGGGCGATCTGGCGCAGCACCAGGTCCAGCGACTCGCCGGCGCGCATCGCCGGTTCGAGGTCGGTGACCACGTCGGTCGGCACCCACTCGTGCCCGACGGCGGCGAGCAGGTCGTCGGCGTAGGAGTGCCGGACGAGGTGGTGGCAGGGGGTTCCGACCGGTCTGCGCAGCAGCGCCGCGAACTGCTCGGGCAGCGGATGCACGTCGATCTCGCGGATCACCGAGCGCGGGGCCCCGCCGGCCGCGGTGACGGTCTCGTGCCACGAGGGGCGGCGGTCCCGCGAGATCGTGTAGTCCAGCCTGCGGTTGACGAAGGTCCCGACGCCCTGGACCCGGCGCACGACCAGCCGGCGCTCCAGCTCCTGCAGGGCGGCCCGGGCCGCCGCCCGGCCGACCGCGAAGCGGCGTCCGATCGCGTACTCCCCCGCCACCCGGGTGCCCGGCGCGGAGCGGGCGAGCTCGTCCGCCAGCTCGTCCGCGATCTTCAGGTACTTGCCCTCCGTCACCCCTGTGACGGTGCCCTCCCGCGCCGTCCGGGTGACGGCACGGGAGGTAACCCGCAGGGAAACGACGGTGAACGACCGCGCGTGTTGTCCGGTCCCGGCTCAGGCCACCCGGCGACGGAGCCACAGGGCGAGCAGCTCCACCGCCATCACCACCGCGAAGATCATCAACATCACGGTGGTCACCACCCCGAACTCCATCACCCGGGAGGCATTGAGCAGGTAGAACCCGATGCCGCCGGCACCGACGACGCCGAGCAGCGTGGCCGACCGCAGGTTGACGTCGAGCTGGTAGAGCACGTGCCCGACGAACGCGGGCGCCGCCTGCGGCAGCGTGACGGCCACGAACACCTGTGCCCGGCCCGCCCCCGCCGAGTACACCGCCTGCTGCACCCGCTCGTCGGTCTCCTCCAGCGAGTCCGCGACGAGCTTGCCGAGCAGCCCCACCGAACCGATCGCGAGCGCGAGCGTGCCGGCCACCGGTCCGAGCCCGGTGATCACCACGAACACGATCGCGAGCACCAGCTCCGGCAGTCCGCGCACCAGCACGACGACGAAGCGGGCCGCGCTCGCCACCCACGGGGCGGGTGCGACGTTGCGGGCGGCGAGACACCCGATCGGCAGCGCCAGCGCCGCCCCGAGCAGCGTCGCGGCCAGCGCGATCTGCACGGTGACCAGCAGTTCGGCCAACAGGGTGTCCAGGATGCCGCCGGTGTCGGGTGGCCAGAACAGCCCGATGGTGGTGATCGCTCCCGGCAGGCCCGCCAGCACGTGCCAGGGTGAGAGGTCGGCGCCCCAGAGGGACGCCACCACGATCAGCCCGGTCAGCACCGCGTAGCCGGCGCCGCGCATCCGCCGCGCCGTCCACGGCGGCGTGACGACGTCCGGTGCGAGCGCTCGCGGCCCGGTGCCCGGTGCACGTCCCGGCCCGGCCGCCAGCTCGGCCCGGATCCCCCGGATCCGGCGGGTCAGCGGACCCACCGGCCGGGTGCCGTCCCGGTCGGCGCCGAGCAGCGCCCGGCGGATCACGCCGGAGAGCAGCTCAGCCGCGATGCACAGCAGCAGCACGACCAGGGCGAGCGCGATGCCCCGCTGGTAGTCCAGCCTGCGCAGCGCACCGGCGATCTCGAACCCGAGACCGCCGACACCGACGAAGCCGAGCAGCACCGAGATCCGCAGGTTGATGTCGAACCGGTGCAGCGCGGTGGCGACCAGGGCCGGGAGCACCTGCGGCAGCACCCCGGAGACGAGCTCCTGCAGCCGCCGGGCCCCGGTGGAGCGCACGGCGGTCCGCGGGCCCTCGTCGATCTGCTCGATCGCGTCGGCGTAGAGCTTGCCGACCATGCCGACCGAGTGCAGCCCCATCGCGAGCACCCCGGCCAGCCCGCCGAGGCCGAACAGCCGGAAGAACACGATCGCCAGCACGATGTCCGGGACGGCCCTGGCCACCACGATCAGCCCGCGGGCGCCGTAGCGCGACACCGGGCCGGGGCTGGTGTTGGCCGCGGCCAGCACCGCCACCGGCAGGCTGACCAGCACCGCCAGCAACGTCGCGCAGACGACGATCGCGAGTGTCTGGCCGGTCAGGGCCAGCACCTCGATCAGCGGCGGGAAGTCCAGCGGCAGCGTCCGGGACAGGAAGTCGGCGGCGTTGCCGACGCTGTCCACCAGGGTCGCGACGTTGATCCGCAGGTCGACGACGGCCCACAGGCTCGCCGCGAACAGACCCAGCAGGACCAGCACCACGGCGGTGCCCGAGCCGGTGGGCCGCGGCAGCGTGCGCACCGGTTCGGGGTGCGTCCGGGCCGCGGTCACTGCAGCGCCGCCGCCGGTTCGACCATCCGGCCGTAGATGGCCATCGCCTCGGAGCGGTCCATCCCGGCGACCGGCCGGTCCAGCACGACCTGCCCCGAGCGCAGGCCGACGATCCGTTCACCGAAGGTGAGTGCGACGTCGACCTGGTGCAGGCTGCACAGCACGGTGAGCCCGTCCTCCCGGCTGACGTCGGCGATCAGCTGCATGATCTGCGCCGAGGACTCCGGGTCGAGCGAGGCCACCGGCTCGTCGGCGAGCAGGATGCGCGGGCGCTGCAGCAGCGCCCGCGCCACGGCGACCCGCTGCTGCTGACCACCGGAGAGCGTGTCGGCACGCTGGAAACGCTGGTCGGCCAGGCCGACCCGGTCGAGCTGCTCCAGCGCGGCCCGCCGGACCGACCGGGGGTAGGTCGGCAGGCCGATCCTGGGCCACCGCATGCCGCCCAGCGCCCCGGTGCAGACGTTCTCCAGCACCGAGAGGCTCCCCACCAGGTGGAACTGCTGGAACACGAACCCGATCCGGGTCCGCAACCGGCGCAGCTCCGCGACACCCGCCGTCGCCACGTCGGTGCCCAGCACCCGCACCGTGCCGCGGGTCGGCCGGTGCAGGCCGTTGACGTGGCGCAACAGTGTCGACTTGCCGGATCCGGACAACCCGAGCAGCACCACGTACTCGCCTTCCCGCACGGTCAGCGACACGTCCTGCAGGGCGCGCACCTGCGGGGTGAACGACTTGTCGACACCGCTGAGCTCCAGCACCGGGGCGCCGGTCCTCTCCGTGGTCATCGTGATCTCGCCGCTCAGCCGAGGCTGGTGCAGGACTCGGCCTGGGTCACATCGCAGACCCGCCGGACACCGTCGTAGAACGAGTCGTCCACCTCGGTGTAACCCCAGCTGTCCACCTCGCCGACCGAGCAGGAGTCGGCCGTGTCGCAGAAGCCGTCGGCGACCAGCCGATCGACGTTGCCCCGCTCGATCAGCGCGGTCGAGATCTGCTCGCGCAGCTCGGGGGACAGACCGGAGGCGAGCGCGATCGGCGAACCGGCGATGGTCTCCGACACCCACACCGTCTCCAGCTGGCCCGGCTGGAGCTGCCCGGACTCGATCAGCTGGGTGTCGATGATCGCGTCGTAGGCGAACCCGGCGTCGCACTGGCCGCTGACCACGGCCAGGGCGCTGGCGTCGTGACCACCGGCGAAGATCGGGGTGATGCCGTTCTCCACGTCGACCCCGGCCTCCATCAGGCCGGCGGTCGGGTACAGGTAGCCGGAGGTGGAGTTCGGGTCGACGAAGCACACCGTGCGGCCGGCGAACCCGGCGATGTCGGTGATGCCGGTGTCCGGCCGGGTGACGCCGTAGGACTCGTAACCGGGCTCGGCACCCTCGGAGTCGATCACCGCGGCGGCCGGGGTGATGCCCGGGTCCTGCTCCTTGGCCAGCACGTAGGTGAAGGGCCCGTACATCGCCATGTCGATCTGCCCGGCGCGCATGCCCTCCACCACGGCCGCGTAGTCGGTGGCGTTCTGGAACTCGATGGTCGCGCCGGTCTCCTCCTCCAGCATCGCAATGATCGACTCGAAGCCCTGCTGGAGGCTGGTCGACTCCTCCGACGGCACGGCCGCGAACACCAGCGTCTCACCGGCTCCGCCGGCCGCCGCCCCACCGGCCGGCTCGGCCGGGTCGGAGTTGTCGGCGGCACTCTGCCCGCACGCGGCCAGTGCCAGCACCGCGGCGCCGATCAGGGCGGCCGCTGCACGGCGACGATACGACGTCATGAGTTCTCCTTGGGTCCGCCGCGTGCCGGGTGCACGCAGGCGAGGACGAAAGGAGGTTGTCCCCCGCTCGTGCCGAGGCGTCTGCATCGTGGTGACCGAGGGGCGAACAGAAAGGGACGGTTACCTCGAACGGGACGGACAGGCGAACCGGACACCGTCACGCCGGGTCACTCGGCGCGGTAACCGATCATCCCCATTCCGTCCCGGTCCGTCGCAGTGCTGCCGATCCCCCGGCTCACGACCGCCGGACGGGCCGTGGTGATGCGGCCAGCAGCATTCCTGCGAGGGCGGAGCGCCGTAGCGCCTCCCGGGACCACTCCTGGAGACGACGCGCGCCGGCGCCCGTTTCGGGACCGGCCCGGTTCAGCCCCGCTGGGCGAGATCGTCCCATGTGACGAACACCGAACCGTCGTCGACCGCGGCCCCCAGCGAGCGGTAGGTCGCCAGTGCGGCGGCGTTGTCGCGCCCGGCCCCCGTCCACATGCCGTCACACCCCCGCCGGAGAGCGTCGTCGCGCAGTGCACGCAGCAACGTGCCCGCCACTCCGCGGCGCCGCCACGCTTCATCGACGGCGAGTTCGTACACGAACATCTCGGGAGCCTTGTCCGGGTGCCGCATCACGACACCGGAGACGAAGCCGATGCCGGTCCCGTCCGGGACCGTCGCCAGAACCAGCACGTGCCCCTGCCGGCGCAGGAAGTCGCCGGCCCCCTGCAGGGTCACAGGGCGATCGAACAAGCCTCCGTTCCGGACGAGCACCGACGGCTCCGTCACTACGGCGGTCGTCCAGGTCTCACCACTGCCCATCCGGCCCTCCTCGTCGCCGCCACCCCACGATTGCATGATTCTGACCACCCGTGCTACTTCTAATCCATGCGGTCAGAAAAAAGTCCGAGCGGTCAGAAGCGGCGGTCGGCGATCGAGGAGGTCCGGCGCGCACAGATCATCGACAGCGCCGTCGCGACGTTCGCCGAGTTCGGCTACGCCCAGACCTCGCTGGCCCGGATCGCCGAGCGCGCGGGCATCAGCAAGGGCGTGATCGCCTACCACTTCGCCGGGCGGGACAACCTGGTCGAGCAGGTCGTCGACCACCTCTACCAGCAGATCATCGAGTTCGTCGTGCCGCACGTGAGCGCCGAGTCGACCGCGGTCGGCAGACTGCGGGCACGCATCCGCGCGGTCGCCGCCTACATGCGGACCCACCCGGCGCAGATGGTCGCCCTCAGCGTCATCTTCGACAACCTGCGCGACGAGAACGGCCGGCTCCGCTACGGCGACGCCGTCAACGAGCCGTACTACCGCAGCCTCGAGGACGTCTTCCGCGCCGGACAGGAGTCCGGCGAGCTGCGCACCTTCGACACCCGCGTGATGGCGGTGACAGTCCAGGCCGCCATCGACGCGATGGTCGCCTACACCGACTCCCATCCCGAGCACGACATCGAGCGGCACGCCGAGGAGCTGGGGGACCTCTTCGAGCGTGCCGTCGTCGCGACACCACAGCCGTAGCAGCGATACACCACGACCAGGGGGGAAACCATGGCTTCAGGCACGTCGGACATCAGGGACGCACCCGGGCCGCCCGGCGCCGGGCGACGGCTGCCCGCACCGGATCTGGCGCGGGGGTTCATGCTGCTCCTGATCGTCCTCGCGAACACCCCGTACTACCTCTACGCGGGTGAGCACACCGGCGCCGCTGCGCACCCGGCGGGCGGATCGGTCAGTGATCGGATCGTGCAGGCCGTGCTGATCACCGCGGTGGACCTGCGGGTGTACCCGATGTTCGCCTTCCTCTTCGGTTACGGACTCGTGATGATCCTGCGCAGGCAGCTGCGCAACGGACTGTCCGAACCCGATGCGATGCGGTTGCTGCGCCGTCGCAACCTCTGGTTGGTCGCATTCGGTGCCGTGCACGCCCTCCTGCTGTGGGGCGGTGACGTGCTGGGTGCCTACGGGGTGTGCGGGCTCGTCCTCGGGTGGTTGTTCCTGCGCCGATCCGACCGGGCCCTGCTGGTCTGGGCCGGGATCGGGACCGGTCTGCTCCTCGTGCTGACCGTGCTGACGACCCTGGAGGCACTGGCCGTACTGGCCGGGCAGGGGGTGTCGAACGATGTCGGAAGCACGGTCACCGCGCTGGCGACCGCCAGCGTGGCCGACCCTGACTACCTGGCGTCCGCCCTGGCCCGGATGACGATGTGGCCGATCCAGGTGCTGGTGATCCAGGGCCTCGTCGGGATGGTCGTGCCGGTGTCGATCCTGCTCGGGTTCTGGGCTGCCCGCCGCGGCGTCCTGGAACGGCCGTGGGAGCATCGGCGCCTTCTGTGGATCACAGCGACGACGGGGATCGCGATCGGCTGGCTGGGTGGCCTCCCGCACGCACTGACCCAGATCGGCGTGCTCGACGCGCTCACGCCGGTGCTGACCTCGTTCTCCCTGCCGCAGATGGTGACCGGGCTGGCCTGCGGACTCGGCTACGTCGCGGCCTTCGGGCTGATCGGCGACCGGCTAACCCGGCGACCGGCCGGCCCCGCCGGGCCGGTCGCCGGCGCCGTCGCGGCCGTCGGGAAGCGGTCGATGACCTGCTACCTCGCCCAGTCGGTGCTCTGCGCTCCACTGCTGGCCGCATGGGGCCTCGGCCTCGGCGCGGACATGCACAGCGCCGCAACGGCCGCGTTCGCCGTCGGAGTCTGGCTGCTCACCGTCGGCTACGCAGTCGTCCTGGAGCGACGGGTAAGGCCGGGCCCGGCCGAGACCCTGCTGCGCAGGCTGACCTACCGGCCTGCGGCCACGTGACCAGGTTCCGACAGATGCACGGTGCGACAGTGTTGCGTGACACAACGTAGCGTCCGGTCAGGTGTCGGTCCGGAACCGCTCGATGTACTGGCCGGGAGTCATCCCGAAGTGCCCTTTGAACACCCGCCGGAAGGCGCTGGTGTTCGCATAACCGACCCGGCGCGCGACGGCGTCGGAGGTGGTCCGCGACCGCAGCAGGATCGCGGCCGCCTCCATCCGGTTCCTGATCCGCCACTGCCGCAGGGTCATGCCGGTCTCCGCGAGGAACGCCCGCTCGATCGTGCGGACGGAGGTGTGTGCGGACTCCGCGAGCTCTTCGACCCCCCTCTCGTCGCCGGGGTTGAAACGCAGCGCCTCCGCCACGACCAGGGCCGACTCGGTGGTCGGCAGCGGCAGCGCGGTGACCAGCACCGGTGACTCCTCGATCAGGGCGAGGATCTGGCGGGCGATGTTCGTGCTCGGCCGGATGATGCTGTGGGTGGCCTGGATGAAGGCCAGGAACAGGGTGCACAGGTCCCGGTCGGCAGAGATGACGGTGGGGGTGCGCAGCGTGGTGGCGGTCGTCGCGGCGTCGAAGGACATCGGCAGCACCACCGAGTTCACCCGGGTGGTGAAGCAGTGCCGGGTCGCCACCGGGATCCAGACCGCCGTGCCGTCCCGCAGGGACAGCGGCCGGCCCTCGATCGTGAAGTCGGACCGCCCCTGCACCTGCCACAACAGGACGTGCCGATCGCGCTCGACCCGGCTGTCGATGGAGACCGACGGCACATGGACACGCCAGGGAGTCATGGCAGACCCTGGATCGACGGCTCTCGGGTCCGACATCTCCCCAGTCTTCGCCCTCGCACGGGCCCACCTCCCGATCTTGCCGCAAACTGCGCGTATCCTGTCGCAATCTGCATGCCGCCTTGCACAGCGATGCCTAACCTAGCCTGAGCGCCGCGTCGCCTCACCCGTGAGGCGACCGCGAGCACCCCTCGCATCCGAAAGGACGTCATGGCACTCTCCACGCTCCGGCGCCGCAGGTGGTCGGCCGTGCCCGCCATCGCGCTGGCCGCACTGATCGCGCTCACCGGTTGCGCGCCGGCCGACGACACCGAGGAGGCCGGCGGCGGCGATCCGGCCGCGAGCGCGCTCCCGGCCGGTGAGGGTACGACCCAGTACCCGCTCACACTCACCACGTGGGCCGGGGAATCGGTGCTGGAGCAGCGGCCCGAGCGCGTCGCGGTGATCGGGTTCTCGCCCAACTACGACGCGCTGGAAGTCCTCGGCGTGACGCCGGTCTACGCCCAGGGTGAGGAGAGCGAGTGGCCGTGGCGTGACCAGGCATGGCTCTCCGAGATCGAGTTCACCGACACCGCCACCCGCCGTGACCCGATCAACTTCGAGGGGATCGCGTCGACGAACCCCGATCTGATCGTCGCGGTGAACTACATCCAGGACGAGGTCGACTTCGAGCGGTTGAGCACCATCGCCCCGGTGCTCGAGAACCCCGAGCAGGTTCCCGGTGACCAGATCCGCTGGCAGGACACCCAGCGACTGATCGGGGAGGCACTCGACCTCTCCGCCGCGTCGGATCGGGTGGTCACCGAGGCCGAACAGGCCATCGACGCCGTCGGACAGGCCAACCCGCAGTTCGCGGGCAGGACCATCACCATCGCCACCGACTACGCCGAGACCGGGATCGAGTACCTGACCGCGACCGGGTCCACGGCCGAGGGGGTCATCCGCCGGATGGGCTTCGCACCGAACCCGCTCGCGGAGAACTTCGTCGCCGAGCGCAAGGTCGCCGACGAGCAGATCGGTTCGCTGGATGCCGACGTCCTCGTGATGTTCTACTTCACCGAGGAGGCCGGTCGTGCCGAACGGGAGCAGAACCCGCTGTTCCGGTCGCTACCGGCGGTCGCCGAGAACCGGTACGTGTCACTCCTCGCCGACGACCCGGGTAGCGAGATCACCTGGGTGCTTCGCCGCGGTGCCAGCGCGTCGAGCCTTCCGTGGACCGTCGAGGTACTGGCCGACCGGGTCAACCAGGTCGACCTCACCTGAGGGGCCGATCCGTTGTCGCACACACCCGGGCTAAACGTGGCCGGCCGGGCGCGGGCGGTCGTCCCGCGGTGACGGCCCGGACCGAGCGGCGGACCGGGCGGGAGGAGCCTCCCGCCCGGTCGTCGCTGCACCGTCGTCGCGCCCTCGGGCTCGTCGGCATTCTCGGCGCCGTGCTCGTGGCCGTCACGGTCAGTCTGATGCACGGGGCGAACCCGCTCTCGTACATGCAGGTGTGGTCCGCGCTCCGGTCGCCCGACGGATCCGAGGCGTCCCTGATCGTGTGGACCGAGCGATGGCCGCGCACCGTCGTCGCGATCCTGGTGGGTGCCGCACTCGGGGTCGCCGGGGCGCTCATCCAGGCGCTCACCCGCAACCCGCTCGCCGATCCCGGGATCCTGGGGGTCAACGCGGGCGCCGGGTTCGCGGCCACGCTCGGGGCCGGCCTCCTCGGCCTGGACGGGATCAGCCAGTACGTCTGGTTCGCCTTCCTCGGCGCCGCGGTGACGACGGTGACCGTGTTCGTCATCGGTTCCGCCGGTGGCGGCACCGCCTCGCCGATCACCCTGGTCCTGGCCGGGGTGGCGCTCGGTGCCGTGCTGAACGGGTTCTCGACGTTCCTCACGCTGATCGACGCGGACACCTTCCGCGCGATCCGGAACTGGGGGCTGGGGTCGCTCGCCCGCACCGGTCTGGAGGACACGCTGCTCGTGGCGCCGTTCCTGCTGGTCGGGCTGCTCGGCGCGCTGCTGCTGTCCGGTTCGTTGAACTCGATCGCGCTCGGTGACGACCTGGCGGCGTCGCTGGGCACCCGGGTCGGCCGCACACGGGTGCTGGGCGTCGTGGTCGTGACCCTGCTCGCCGGCGGTGCGACCGCGCTGACCGGCGGAATCGCCTTCGTCGGGCTGATGGTGCCGCACGTGGTGCGCTGGTTCGTCGGACCCGACCAGCGGTGGATCATCGCCTACTCGGCGCTCGCCGCTCCGGCGCTGGTCCTGGTCGCCGACGTACTGGGCCGGGTGATCGCCCGGCCGGGTGAGATCGAGGTCGGCATCCTCACCGCCGTCATCGGGGCGCCGGTGCTGATCGCGCTGGTGCGCCGGAGGGGGGCGAGCGGACTGTGACGACCGTGCGGGACCGGGTGGACTTCGGCTACCCGACGCGCACCGTCCGGACCCGATGGTTCTCCGGGCGGATCGGCGTCCGGCTGATGGCGGTGTCGGCGGGCTTGCTCACCCTCGGGGTCGTCGTCAGCGTCCTGTCTCTCGGACTCGGCGACTACGGGCTCGGCCTCGACGAGGTGAGGCGCGCCCTGCTCGGCAGTGGCGAGGCCTTCCACCGGATCATCGTCACGGAGTGGCGGTTGCCGGTGGCCCTGGCCGCGCTGGTCTTCGGGGCGTTGCTGGGGATCGGCGGGGCGATCTTCCAGTCCCTGACCCGCAACCCGCTGGGCTCGCCGGACGTGATCGGCTTCGACGCCGGGTCCTACACCGGGGTGGTCCTGACGATCCTGCTCTTCGGTGCGGGAAGCTACTGGAACGTGGCGGGCGCCGCGCTGGCCGGCGGCCTGCTGACGGCGTTCGCGGTGTACCTGTTGGCCTACCGCGGGGGCATCTCCGGGTTCCGGCTCATCATCGTCGGCATCGGGATCTCGGCCATGCTGAACTCGGTCAACGCCTACCTGATCACCCGGGCGCAGATCGACGAGGCGATGAGCGTCGGGTTCTGGCAGGCGGGCTCGCTCTCCCGGGTGACCTGGTCGGGGATGCTCCCGGCGTTGCTGACCGCGACGGTGATCATGGGTGCGACGATCGTGCTGGCTCCGGCGCTGCGCCGGCTGGAGCTCGGGGACGACGCCGCGGTCACCCAGGGGACCCGGGTCGGCACCGTGCGACTCCTCCTGCTGGTCGTCGGCGTGTCGACGAGCGCGTTGGTGACCGCCGCGGCCGGGCCGATCGCGTTCATCGCGCTGCTGGCCCCGCAGATCGCCCGACGACTCACCCGCTCACCCGGGGTGAGCGTGCTCTCCGCCGCCGCCATGGGCGCCGCGCTCCTGGCGTCCGCGCACCTGCTGACCCTGCTGATCGCCGAGGTGTACCGGGCCATCCCGGTCGGGCTGCTCACCGTCTGCCTCGGTGGTGTCTACCTGATCTGGCTCCTTGTGTACGAGGCCCGCCGCCAGCACGGGACGCTCCCATGACCCGACACGGAAGAACCCCTCCTCGATGACCACAGAGCCCCTCGACACGACGGCACCGGCCGCGACCGCGCGGCTGGTCGCCCGCGAGGCAACCATCGGCTACAGCAGAAGGGTGGTCGCCGAGAACCTGACGGTGGACATCCCGGACCGGACCTTCACCGCGATCATCGGCCCCAACGGCTGTGGCAAGTCGACCCTGCTCCGCGCGCTGTCCCGGATCCTTCCGCCGAGCGCAGGCTCGGTGCTGCTGGACGGCAGGGCGGTGAACAGCTACCCGCCCAAGGAGGCCGCGCGGCTGCTCGGACTGCTGCCGCAGAGCTCGCCGGCGCCCGACGGCATCCGGGTCGCCGACCTGGTCTCCCGTGGCCGGGCGCCCTACCAGAACCTGATTCACCAGTGGCGCCCGTCCGACGAGGACGCCGTCGCGGCGGCGCTGGCCGCCACGAAGCTGACCGATCTGTCCGGCCGGCTCGTCGCCGAGCTGTCGGGCGGGCAGCGGCAGCGGGTGTGGGTGGCGATGCTGCTCGCCCAGGACACCCCGATCATGCTGCTGGACGAGCCGACGACCTTCCTCGACATCGCCCACCAGTACGAACTGATGGAGCTCTTCCGCAGCCTGCACGAGGACGGGCGGACCATCGTCGCCGTGCTGCACGACCTCAACCAGGCCGCTCGCTACGCCGACCACCTGATCGTGATGGACCAGGGCCGGGTGGTCACCACCGGGCCGCCGGACGCGGTGATCACCACCGAGCTGATCGAGGAGGTCTTCGGACTCCGCTCGCTCGTCGTTCCCGATCCGGTGACCGGCACCCCCACCGTGGTACCGCTGGACCCCCGCACCGCGGAGCGGAACGGCGCGGAGGCTCCGGCCCCGGACTGAGTCCGGGGCCGGAGCCGGGGTCAACCCGAACCGCGCAGCGCCGGATCCCGCACCGCGCCCGCGCCCGCGCCGGTCGTACCGCCCAGATCGGCCACCAGGGTGTCGAGGGCCCCGGCGCCGCGGGCGGCGACCTCGTGCGGCGGCAGCGCACGCAGCTCCGGGTTGAAGATCTCCAGCGACAGCGGCCCCCGGTACCCTGCTGCGAGCAGAACCGCCAGCGGACCGGCGAGGTCGAACTCGCCCTCGCCGGGGAAGCAACGGTGGTTCCGGCTCCACTGCACGAGGTCCATCGACCGCCACGGCGCGTCGGCGACCTGGATCAGGCCCAGCTCGTCCGCCGTGATGCCGCCCAGCACGTCACTGCCGTCGCCCCGGCTGGCCAGGTGGAAGGTGTCGACGGTGAGCGACAACGCGGGGTGGGCCGCGCGTCGGACCACGTCACGGGCCTCGGCCACCCGGCCGATGTGCGTGCCCCAGGCCAGCGCCTCGTAGGTGACCGTCATGCCGTGTGCGGCCGCGGTGTCGGCCAGCGCGCACAGCTGCTCCGCGGAACGGTCGGGGCTCGGGTCGGCGTCGTCGTCGGTGTTCGACACGACCAGGATCGACGTAGCACCGAGCTCGGCCATCACGTCCAGCTCACGCCGGAACCGTTCCAGCACATCGGGGAACTCGGCGTCGGACACGCCCTCGGCCCGCCGGAACGGTTGGTAGAGGTCGATGGTGAGTCCCAGGTCGGCGCACCGGGCGGCGACCTGCGCCGCGGACACCGGCGCGTCCCGCAGGTCGGAATCGAGCAGTTCGATGCCGTCGAACCCGGCCGCCGCGATCGCGTCGAGCTTCTCGACGAGCGTCCCGCCGAGCGACACCGTCGCCATGACGGTGCGGAACCGCTGGGCCGGGTCTTCCGGTTCCCGGGCCGGCCCACCGACCAGCTCGATCCAGCGCTCCAACCGCCGGTCCTCGGCCAGCAGGATGAAGCTGACCTCCCCGGCGCCGTTCTGTCGCCACCGGTCGGCCAGCTCCATGATCCGGACCGAATCCATCCCCTGGTCGCGCAGGTCGAGCTGATGGTCGAGATCGGCGGGCTCCAGGTACAGGACTTCCGCGACGTCGGCGACGATCTGGTCGGCGCTCGGGCTCATCTCTCATCCTCTTCGGTCTCGGTGGCCGGGTCGCCCGGTCGGAGCAACCCGGTCAGGCGGTGCGCCCAGCGCAGCAGGCCGCGATCGGGACGCATGACGGAGTGGTGGTCCTCCTCCGCCAGGTGGACGATCTCGGGGTCGGGGGTGTGCCGCCGCCACGCGGCGATCCCGGTGCCGGTTCCGGCGCCGGACTCCGCCGCGTCGCCCGCGGCCACCAGCAGCGTCCGGCAGTGCAGGTGACCGATGGTCTGACGGGCCATCAGGCGCTCGCAGCGCAACCCGGACACCGCGAACGCGGTGAGCTGCGCCCGGTCGGCGAACACCTCCTCGCTCGCCCGCTCGCCGAGCACGGCCCGCAGCTCGGCACGGTTCGCCTCCAGGAACTCGCGCTGTGCCACGTCGTCGTCGGCGACGCGGACCCCCGGCCGGGGCAGGACGTCCCCCGGTCCGGGCCGGTGGTCCGGACCGGTCGGGGTGGTGTCGACGATCGTCAGCGAGCCGACGGTCTCCCCCCGCGTGACGAGCTCCTGTCCGACGGCGAACATGATGTGCCCGCCGAACGACCAGCCGAGCAGGTCGTACGGGCCGGCCGGTTGGACCCGCTGCACGGCGTCCGCGTAGAGCGCGGCCAACGCGGTCATGTCGTCGAACTCGGTGTCGAACCCGGCGTGCGCCGGATCCTGCAACCCGACCACGCCCACCCCCTCGGGCAGGTGGGCGACGAGCGCCGAGTACAGCGATGCGTGCCCGTAGCGGGCGTGTGCACAGAACAGGCGGCGGCCGTTCGACGCGGCCGCCAGCGGCACCAGCACGGCGTCGACGAGGCCGTCGCCGTCCTCCGCCGCGCCACCGTCGGCGACCGCCGCCAGCGCGCGCATCCCCTGCGCCGCGAAGACGTCCTTGACCAGCAGAGAGGTCCCGAGCCGCTCGTTGAGCCGGGCGACCAACCGCATCGCGAGCAGCGAGTTCCCACCGACCTCGAAGAAGTTCGCGACCGCCGACACCCGCTCGACGCCGAGCAGTTCGGCGACCGTCGCGGTGACCGCGGCCTCGGTGTCCGTAGCCGGCTCGACGTATTCGCTCGCGGCGGCCTCGATGACCGGCAGCGAACGGGTCTCGACCTTCCCGTTCACCGTCAGCGGGATGTCCGGCACGGTCGTGAGGCCCGCCGGGACCATGTAGTCGGGCAGGATCGTGTGGGCCCGGGCGCGCACGGCGTCCAGGTCCACCTCGGTGGCCCGGCCGGCGGCCGGGACCAGGTAGCCGTAGAGCACCGTGGCGCCCCGGCCGTCCTCCCGGGCGATCACGGCCGCGCGGGCGACCTGTGGGTCGCCGGCGAGCACGTCGGCGACCTCGCTCGGTTCGATCCGGTATCCGCGGATCTTGACCTGGTCGTCGATCCGGCCCAGGTAGTCGATGTCGCCCTCGGGGGTCCACCGGGCCAGGTCACCGGTCCGGTACATCCGGGCGCCCGGCTCCCACGGGCAGGCGACGAACCGCTCGGCCGTCAGCGCGGGTTGCGACCAGTAGCCACGGGCGATCCCGGCACCGGCCAGGTACAGCTCACCGGGCACGCCCGGCAGGGTGGGTTGCAGGTTCTCGTCGAGGATGTAGGCCCGGGTGTTGAAGATCGGCGTGCCGACGCTGGAGGTCGGGCTGTCGGCGAGGTCGGCACCGAGTGCGTTGATCGTGTACTCGGTCGGGCCGTAGAGGTTGTACGCCTCCACTCCGGGGGCCTCGCGCAGCTGTCTCCACAAGGTGTCCGGGACCGCCTCGCCGCCCAGCGACACGAACACCACGCCGGGAGCGTCCGCCGCGACGGAACGTCCCGCCGGGCGGTCACGCTCCAGCAGCCCCTCGTCGACGAGCAGCTGCCCGTAGGACGGGGTGACGTCGAACCCGTCGATCCGCACGTCGTCGTAGTGCGCCAGCAGATGCTGCGGCTCGCGGCGCAGCTCCTCGTCGATCACGTGCACCTCGTGCCCGTCCAGCAGCCAGAACAGCTGTTCCCAGGAGGCGTCGAAGGAGAACGACGTGGTGTGCGCGATCCGCATCCGGCGCCCGCCCTGGTGGGCGACGACCCGGTCGAAGATCTTCTCGACGTGGTTGGCGTACATGTTCGTGAGGCCGCGGTAGCCGACGGCGACGCCCTTCGGCCGCCCGGTCGATCCCGAGGTGAAGATGATGTACGCCAGGTGCTCCGGTGAGACGGGGCCACCACGCTCGGCGTCGGTGATCGGGCCCGCGGCCCGGGCGGTGATCGCCGCGCGGACCGCGGCGTCGTCGAGGTTCACCACCTCACCGGTCGCGGTGGTGTGCAGCCGGCCCGCGTCGCGGTCGGTCACCAGGGTCACCGTGGGGCCGGCGATCCTGAGCATCGTCGCGATCCGGTCGTCCGGGTGCTCGGCGTCGACCGGGACGTAGGCCGCACCGACCGCGAAGACCGCGAACATCGCGACCACCATCCGCTCGTCGCGGGGCAGCAGCAGCGCCACCCGGTGCTCGGGGCGGACCCCGTGGGTGAGCAGCTGGCGTGCGTACCGGTTCACCTCCTCGGAGAACCCGGCGAAGGTGAGGGTCGTCCCCCCCGCGACGAGCGCCGTCTCCGCCGGTGAGCGCTCGACCTGCTCGCGCAGCAGATCGGCCACCACGACGTCGGGCACCTCGCGTCCGGCTTCACCCGCGGGTGGTGGTCGCTCATCGGGGAGGTAGGCCGACACGCGGCCGACCGGGATGTCCGGGTGCCCGGCGAGCTCACCGAGGACGTGCAGGTAGCGGTCGACGAGTCGCCCGGCCTCCCCCGGGTCGAACGCGTCACGGCGATAGGAGAGCCGGACGTGGACCGACGCCGCGCCGGCGCGCTCGCCCGGGTTCACGGCGAACGTCACCGGGTAGTGCGTGGCGTCGTTGACCGTCGCACCGACCACCCTCGGGGCGTCCGGTCCGGCCGGGCCCCCACCGGGTGTCTCGGGGGGCAGGTTCTGTACCACGAACAAGGTGTCGAACAGTGCCCCGAGACCGGCGGTGTGCTGGATCCGGGTCAGCGAGGCGTAGGGGTGGTCGATCACCGCGAGCTGTTCGGACTGCACACGTGTCAGCAGCTCGGTGACCGTCTCCGACGGCCGCATACGAACCCGCATGGGCAGGGTGTTGAACAGCAGCCCGACCATCCGGTCCGAGCCGGGCAGTTCCGGCGGCCGCCCGGAGACCGTGTTGCCGAACAGGACGTCACCGCGACCGGTGATCCGGCCGAGGGTGAGGGCCCATGCGGTCTGCAGGAACGTACCGAGGGTGACACCGGCCCGGCGTGCGGTGTCGACGACCGCGGCCGCGTCCGCCGGGGCCAGGTCACGGTGGATGTCACCGGTCTCCACCCGGGCCAGTCCGAGGTCGCCGCCCTCGGGCCACAGCAGCGTGGGTTCGGTGACGTCGGCCAGGTAGTCGTCCCACGCGCGGTGGGCCGCCCGGGCGTCACGGCTGTCGAGCCAGTCCAGATAGTCCAGGAAGGACGCCGGCTGCACCCGGTCGAGGACGCCGGGATCGGTGTACGCGGCGAACACCTCGTCGAGCAGCGCGGTGATGGACCAGCCGTCCAGCAGGATGTGCTCGAAGGTCATCGCCAGCGTCCAGGCCCGCGGGGCGTGTTCGATGAGGGTGAACCGGATCGACGGCCCGGTCTCGAAGTCGAACGGTTCCCGGCGTTCCCGCTCCAGGAACGCGGCCGGGGTCTCCACCCGGTCCCGCCGGTCGGCGAGGCGCAGGACCCGGAACGGGACGTCGGAGTACGGTGGGATCACCTGCACCTCGGTGTCACCGAGCGTCACGAACGCGGCCCGCAGGTTCGGATAGCGTGCGACCACACGGGCGACGGTCCGCTCGAGACGCACCGGGTCGAGCTCGCCGGTGACCTCCCGCAGGACCTGGGACACGTAGGCGTTGTGGTCACCGGCCTCCCGGGCCCGCACCATGTGGTAGAGCAGCCCGCTCTGCAGCGCGGACAGCGGCAGCAACCGGCTGCCCTCGCCGTAGCGGCCGCGGATCCGGTCCGCGGCGGCCCGCGGCAGGTGGATCCGGTCGGCGCGACGCAGCCGCGGACCACCCCCGTCCCCCACGGTGGGCCATTCGATGCCGACCGCGGTGTCCGACCGGTAGGACTCGACCACCTCCGCCGCCAGCTCGCACACGGTTTCCAGCGGGGTACCCTCCCCCGACACTCCGGACAGCTCCCCGCTCCCGTCGTCGCGCACGTGCAACGCGAGCGGCCCGACACCGGGCACCGTGTGATCCAGGTACTCGATCGCGGCACGCCACCACGAGGCCCGCGTCACGTCGAAGCGGGGCAGCGGCAGCCGGGTGCGGGGACCGCCGCCCGGGGCGTCCGGGGTTCCGAGGCCGGCCCGGACCAGCTGAGCGAGATGCCGGACCGGCAGTGTCGGGTAGCGGGAGCCGACCACCAGGAATCGGTGGGTCTCGGCGAGCAGACGCTCCGCGGTCTCCCGGTCGAACAACTCGCGGGTGCTGTTCAGTCGAAGTCCGAGGGTGCGGTCCGGGTGCCGGACCACCGCATAGACCAGATCGAACAACGCGGGCCGGGGCGAACCGTCCTCGTCGTCGGGTGCCGGTGGGTCGTCGGGGACCAACCGGGCTGCCGGGTCTCCGAGCCGCTCACCGTCGTCGATGAAGGCCGCCATC
Source organism: Pseudonocardia sp. NPDC049635 (assembly GCF_040659795.1). Classification (NCBI taxonomy): domain Bacteria; kingdom Bacillati; phylum Actinomycetota; class Actinomycetes; order Pseudonocardiales; family Pseudonocardiaceae; genus Pseudonocardia; species Pseudonocardia sp. NPDC049635. Next base: position 282,418 of record NZ_JBFAON010000004.1, on the reverse strand, counting down.
ACCTGGAACAGGGGGCTGAGGCCGGGGACCCGTCGCGGGCCGACCGCCTCGACGACGCTGTCGAACGGCGCGCTCTTGTGCTCACCCGCTTCGAGGGTCCGGTCACGGACGCTGCGCAGCAACGCGCCGAAACCGGCCGCCTCGTCGACGTCCGCGCGGACGACGACGGTGTTGACGAAGTAGCCGATCGCATCGTCCAGCTCGGGCTGGTCGCGCAGGTCCACCGGGGTCCCGACCGGCACCGTCCGCCCTGCGCCCGCCGACCACAGGCCGAGCGCCAGCGCCAGGACGAGTCCCTGCAGCGGGGTGGCCCGGCATTCGGCGAGCGTCTCCTCGACGGCCGCGGTCTCCTCGGGGGCCAGGCCGACCCGAGTGTTCCGGACCGTCCTGGTCGTGGTCCCCGACCGCGGCCGGTCGAGCGGCAGCGGCGTCTCGACCGGCAGGTCGGCCAGCTCGTTCACCCAGTACTGCAGCTCGGCCCGCAACCGGGAGGCCGGATCGGCGCGGTCACCGAGCACCCGGCGCTGCCAGATCGCGAAGTCCGCGTACTGCACGGGCAGCACCGGCAGCTCAGCGGGCGAACCGGTCAGCTCGGCGTCGTAGAGCACGTTCAGATCGCGGACCAGGGGCCGGACCGAACGCTCGTCGATCACGACATGATGACCGTGCACGACCAACCGGTTCTCGTCGCCGGTACGCAGCAGGGTGAAGGCGACTCCGCCGTCGACGGCCAGGTCCCGCGGTGTTCGGAGCAGCTCACCGGCGCGGGCCGCGGCGCGACCCGCATCGACGTCCTCGACTGTGAGGCCCGGTGCGGCCCCGCTCGGTCGCACGACCTGGCTCAGACCGCCGGAGCCGTCGTCGACGAAGACAGTACGCAGGATCTCGTGCCGGTCGGTGAACCGCCGGAGTGCTGCCCGCAGCGCACCGATGTCGGCGCTACCGGGGATCCGCAGCACGATGCCGACCTGGTAGGCCGGTCCTGCGCCGAGCTGGTCGACCAGCCAGAGCGCCTGCTGACCGTAGGAGGCCGGGATCGGGTCGGGCCGGGCGGCCCCGGCGAACCCGGTGATCGACGGTAGCGGTGGGCCCGACCGCCCGGCACCGCGCCCACCGGACGCGGTGTCGACGGTGGCGGCCAGCCCGGCGATGGTCGGGGTGGTGAAGAGGTCGCGCATCCGCAGCTCCGTACCGAGCGTGGCGTTGACCCGGCTCAGGAGGCGGTTGGCAAGCAGCGAGTGCCCGCCGAGGCGGAAGAAGTCGTCGTCGACCCCCACCGGGGCGTCGTCGCCCAGCCGGAGGACGTCGCGGAAGCCGGCGGCCAGCACACGTTCGGTCCCGGTGACCGGGACCCGCCCGTCGGCGGCCGTGGCTCGGACCGGTGGCGGGAGTGCACGCCGGTCGAGCTTGCCGTTCGGGGTGCGCGGGAGCGTCTCCAGCTCCACGATCGCGGCCGGAACCTGGTGCCCCGGCAACCGGGCGGCGAGGTACTCGTACAGCGACTCGACCGGCTCGGCACCGGGGACGGGAACCACGTACCCGACCAGCTGTCTCCCGTCGGCCGGGTGGTCGCCCGGCACGACGACGGCGTCGGCGACGGCCGGATGTTCGCGCAGCACGGCACGGGTCTGGTCCGGCTCCACCCGGTGCCCGCGGATCTTGATCTGGTCGTCGGCCCGTCCGAGGTACTCCAGTTCGCCGCGGCGGTTGCGGCGCACGAGGTCCCCGGTCCGGTAGAGCCGGGCGCCGGAGCCGTCGAACGGGTCGGCCACGAACCGGCACGCGGACAGATCAGGCTGCCCCAGGTAGCCGTCGGCGAGCTGTGCGCCCCCCAGGTACAGCTCCCCGACGACACCGTCGGCCACCGGTCGCAACCATCGGTCGAGCACCCGGGCCGAGACTCCCGGCTGGGGGCGGCCGATCGGCACCCTGTCCCCGTTCCGGTCCAGGTCGACCCGGGCGACGGTCGCGTCCCCGGTGACCTCGGTCGATCCGTAGAAGTTGTGCAGGACGCCGTCCGGCGCGGCGCGGTGCATGGAGTCCCGGGTGTCCGGGGTGAGTGGCTCCCCCGACGACACCCAGTGCCGCAACGATCCGAGTTCGGGGCCCCCGGTGCCGTCATCGACCAGGGCGTCGGCCAGACCGGGGACCGTGAGCAGGTGGGTCACCTGCTGCGCGCGCACGGTCCGGGCCAGGTCGCCGGCACTGCGCGCGGTCTCGTCGGAGACCACGACCACCGCGGAGCCCGCGGTCAGCGGGCCGAACAGCTCGGTGACCGCGTCCACGAAGCCGACACCGCTCTTGACCAGGCCGATCGCGTCACCGTCGAGTTCGAGCAGGTCCGCGCCCCAGCGGAGCCGGTTCACGAGGGCGCCGTGCGAGAGCTGGACCCCCTTCGGCAGCCCGGTCGTTCCGGACGTGTAGATCACCTGCGCGGTGTCCTGCGGGGTCAGCGGCCGCGTCAGCACCGGGGGTGGTACCGCCCCCGGTCCCGCCGGCAGCTCGTCGGTGTCGAGCAGCGCGGTGCCGACCCGGTCGAGGTCCGCCCGGTGCGCGGCCAGCGTAGTGCGGTCGCCGACCACCAGCCGGGGTTCGCAGGCCTGCACGATCCGCGCGACGAGAGCCGGCGGGTGGGCGGCGTCCAGAGGTACGTACGCCGCCCCGGCACGCAGCACCGCGGCGAGGGTCACGACGGCCCCGGCGCTGCGCGGGAGCAGCACCCCGACCCGGTCACCGACGGTGACGCCTCGTTCGGCGAGCGCGGTGGCGCGGGCGTCGATCCGGGCGTCCAGCTCGGCGAACGTCCACCGCTCGCCGTCCGCACCGACCACCGCAGTCGTGTCCGGCGTGGACAGTGCGATGCGGCGCAGGAGGGTGTCGACGGTCGTGTCCGGGGGCGGTGCCGCCGGGCCGGCCGTCCGGCCATCCGGTTCGTCCGGCCGGATCTGCAACCGCGCGACGGGCCGCTGCGGGTCGGTGGCGATCGTCGCCAGGACGTGGGTGAACACGGCCACGAACTGCTCGACGGTCGCCGTGTCCAGCAGGTCGGTCGCCGCGCTGACGAACCCGGAGACCTCGGTCGGGGTGTCGGTCAGGTAGATGTCCAGATCGGTCTTGACGGCACCGATGCTCACCGGCTCTGGCGCGACGTCGATCCCGGGCAGCACGAGCGGGTGCCGCTCCCCCGTGCCGTGCTGGTGGGTCAGCATCACCTGGTAGACCGGGTTCCGGCTGGTGTCGCGCCGCGCGCCGAGCGCGGCGACGATCTGCTCGAACGGCGCGTCCTGGTGGGCGAACCCGTCCAGCACCGCCTCCCGGGTACGGGTGAGCACGTCGGCGACGGTGTCACCGGGCCCGATCCGGTGCCGCAGCGGCAGGGTGTTGGCGAAGTAGCCGACGACCTCGGTCGCCCCCTCGTCGGTCCGGCCGCCGACCGGCGAACCGATCACCACGTCGTCACCGGCGCCCAGCGCGGAGACGGTCAGCGCGACCGCGGCCTGGGCGACCATGAACAGGGTGACGCCACGGTCCCGGGCCGTCGCGTGCAGTGCCGTGACCGTGGCCGGTTCGAGCGCGAACCCGACGTCGACGCCGCGGTGCGTCGGCCGGGCCGGGCGGGGCCGGTCGAGGCCGACCGTGGACTCGTCGGGGGCGTCGGCGAGCACCTCACGCCAGTGACGCAGGTGCCCGGCGATCGCGGAGCCCGGGTCCTCCGGGTCGCCGAGGGCCGCGAGCCGGCGCAGCGCGTGATCGGCGAACTGTGCGGCCGGGGCCGCCCAGCGGGGGGCCCCGCCGGTGCTGCGCGCCCGGTAGGCGGTGGCGATGTCGGCGAGCAGTGTCGGCAGCGCCCACTCGTCGACGGCGTGATGGTGCACGGCGAGCACGAGCCGCCAGGTCTGTGCACCGGTGCGGAAGAGGCCGGCCCGGACCGGGAGGTCCGCGCCCAGGTCGAACGGAGCCCGCACCACCTCGGCGGTCCGTTCGCGCACGACCTCGGGTGCCTCACCGGTGAGGTCGGTGACGGTGACGGTGAGCCGGTCCACGGCCTCCTGCGGCGGGACTATCACCTGGATCAGCTCTTCGTCGTCCTCACGCAGCACGGTGCGCAGCGCCTCGTGCCGGGCGACGACGTCGCGCAGCGCCGCATCGACCGCGTCCGCGTCGAGCCGACCGGTCAGCCGCAGCACGGTCGGCACGACGTAGCGCCCGCCGGGCCCGCCCATCCGGTCGACGAGCCAGAGCGCCCGCTGACCGTGTGACGCCGGGATCCGCTCGGGCCGGACGACCGGCACCGGTGCCGACGACGTGCCGGCGCTCCCGGTGATCTCGGCGAGCCCGGCGAGCCCGGCGACGGTGGGCCGGGTGAACACCTCGCGCAGAGTCACCCCGGCCCCCAGCACCGCGTTGATCCGGGCGACCAGCCGGGTCGCCAGAAGCGAATGGCCGCCGAGCCGGAAGAAGTCGTCGTCGACACCCAGCTCGGTGTCGTCGGGGAGCGCCAGGATGTCGCGGAACGCGTCGGCCAGCGCGATCTCGGTGTGCGTGCGCGGCGGCCGCCCGGTCGCCGACGCGGTCGCGAGGGGACCGGGCTCGGGCAGGGCGCGCCGGTCGATCTTGCCGTTCGCGGTCACCGGGAACGCGTCCAGCTCGACGACGGCCGCCGGGACCATGTGGTCCGGGAGGCGGGCCGCCAGGTACGGGTGCAGCTCCCGCGCCAGGTCCCTGGACCGGTCCGTGGGCTGGTGGGGGCCGGTCACGTAGGCGATGAGCCGGGTGCCCGCCACCGGGCTGTCGTGGGCGACCACCACCGCTGCGGACACGTCGGGATGTGCCTCCAGCGTGCTGCGGACCTCACCGGGCTCCACCCGGTGCCCGCGGATCTTGATCTGGTCGTCCGCGCGGCCGAGGTAGTCGAGCGTGCCGTCCGCGTTCCACGCGACGAGGTCGCCGGTGCGGTAGAGCCGTTCCCCGGCCGTTGCGTGCGGGTCGGCGACGAACCGCTCGGCGGTGAGGCCGGGACGGCCGACGTAGCCGTGCGCCACCTGCGCGCCGCCGAGGTAGAGCTCCCCCGGCACACCGGGCGGGACCGGGCGGAGCCAGGCGTCGAGGACCCGCAGCCGGGTGTTCGACACCGGCGTCCCGATCGGTACGACCGGGGCCCGGTGGCCCGCCGCAGGATCGAACTCGTGGAAGGTGATCTCCCCGCCCTCGGTGGGGCCGTAGATGTTGACGACGGTGCCCCCGGTGAGGTCGGACAGCGCCTCGGCGAGCCGGGTCGGGAACGCCTCCCCGGCGACCATCGTCGTCGCCAGTGAGGTGGCGGGGCCGGCGTCGGCCGCGGCGAACACCTCGCCCATCGACGGCACGAAGTTCGCCCGGGTCACCCCGTGCCGCCGGATCACCGCACGCAGGTAGTCGGGGTCACCGTGCCTGCCGTCGGCCGCGACGAGGAGGGCCCCACCGGAGGTGAGCGGGGTGAACACCTCGGGTGCGGACACGTCGAACGTGACCGGGGTCTTCATCAGGACGATCCCGTCGTCGCCGAGCGGGTACCGGTCCCGGCCCCAGGTCAGACGGTTCACCAGGGCCCGGTTCGGCACCTGGACACCCTTGGGGCGTCCGGTCGTGCCCGAGGTGAAGATGACGTACACCGGGTCGTCCGCCGTGGTCCGGCGCACCGGTTCCGGGGCGCTCAGCCGGCCGCGGTCCAGCGCAGCGGCCACGGCGGGGTCGTCGACCAGCAGGACGCTCTCGTCGGCCGGCACCGATCGCCGCGCGAGCTCCCCGACGGTGACCACCAGCCGTGGCGCCGCATCCTCCAGGATCGCGGCCGACCGTTCCGCGGCCCGGCCGGGATCGAGGGGCAGATAGGCCGCACCGGCCCGGAGGACCCCGGCGAGGACCACCACCAGGTCGGGGCTGCGGGGCAGCAGCACGCCGACGCGGTCACCGGGCTCGACACCGCGCTCGACCAGCAGGGCGGCGATCGCGTTGACCCGGGAGTCCAGCTCGGTGAACGTCCAGCGGGTTCTGCCTGCGTCGTCGAGCACCGCGAGCCGGTCGGGGGTCCGGGCGACCTGCGTGCGCACCATGGCGTCGACCGTCTCGGCGGGCAGATCGAGGGTGACGCCGTCGGCCCCGGCGGGCTCCGGCGTGCGCTCGGCCGGTGACGCGCTCCGGTCCAGCTCGGCGAGGGTTGTGTCAGGGGACAGCGCGAACGCGGTGTCGAGGAACGCGACGAACCGGGCGGCGTGCTCCTGCAGGGTCAGTCCTGCGAACACCGGCGCCCGGCCGCGCAGGTCGAACCGGAACCCGTGCACGGGACCGTGGTGCACCCAGAGGTCGAGCCGCCCGACCGGTCCGGGGTTGACCGTGTCCGGAACTCCGGGCGCGCCGTCGAAGTCCGTGGTCTGGTCGAGCGCCAGGATATTGATCATCGGAAGCTCGAGGTAACCCACCTCGCCACCGGGCCACAGCCGCGCGATCTGCGAGTCCTCTACCGCGGCGTGCTTTCCGACCTCGCGCATCTGCGCCGTGATCTCGCGCAGGATTCCGGCCGGTGACCCGGCCGGTGCGATCCCCGTGACGACCGGGAGGATCCGTGAGGACATCGACGGGGTACGCAGCAGCGCACCGCCGCTACGCATCATGAAGGGCACCCGGACCGCGACCCGGTCCAGGTGCTGCACCCGCGCCGTGTAGAGGCCCCACAACGTCACCAGGGCGTCGGGCCAGCTGGACCGGGCCGCTCGCGCGAACGCGGTGAGCCGGTCGCGGGTGTCCTCGGGCAGAGGCACCTGCACGGTGTGCGGTCGGAAGGAGAACGCCCCGTCCAGCTCATCCGCACCGGACGGGCCGGGGTCGACGTCCAGGATCCGCTGCCAGTACGCCTGGTCCCCGTCCCGGCCGGCCGGACCGCCGGAACGACCGGGTCCACCGGCCTCGGACCGTTCCGTGTCGAGCGTGTCCGCCAGATCGCCGTACCAGGGCTCCGCCGCCGCGGTACCGGTGACCCGGGCCGTGTACAGCTCCGACACCCGCCGGACGAACAACGAGGTCCCGTAGGCGTCCAGCATCAGGTGGTGGTGGGTGAAGGCCCACGCCCACCCCCCTCCGGAGCGGCACAGCAGCCGGGACTCCGGCGCGTAGAGCGCGTCCCCGGTGATCGGGGCGTCGTAGTCCACCCGGACCCGGTCGACGATCTCACCGTCGTCGAGCGGGTAGCGGACCACCTCGGTGTGCACCGCCGTGGACGGGTCGAGCCACTGGACCGGCGTCCCGTCGATCTCGCCGAAGCGGGCGTGCAGCGCCCGCGTCTCGGCCACCGCGTCGTCCACGGCGCGGACGAACTCGTCGGGGTCGATCGGGTCCTGCAGCCAGATCACCTGGCCGACCCGGTAGACGGGCGATTCCGGGAACCGTACCTGCGCCGACCAGACACCGCGCTGTGCGACGGACAACGGGAGGGGTGCCGAGGGCATTCGTATCACGCCTTCTTCCGCTGAGCCCGCTTGCTGACCTTGCCGGCGACCGTGCTCGGGAACGCCTCGACGACCTCGACCAGATCGGGAAGCTTGTACGCGGCCAGTTGCCGTTCGCGCAGGAACGACCGGACGCCGGGCAGGTCCAGCCCCGACCGGTCGGTGTCCGCGCGGGGCACCAGATACGCCTTCGTGCGCTCGCCGAGTACTTCGTCGGGGACGCCCACCACCGAGGCGTCGTGGACCGCGGGGTGGGCGAGCAGGAGGTTCTCCACCTCCTCCGGGGCGATCTTCTCCCCACCCCGGTTGATCTGGTCCTTGGCCCGCCCGACGACGGTCAGGTAACCGCGCGGATCCTGGCGGACCAGGTCACCCACCCGGTAGAAGCCGTCAGCGGTGAAGGCCTGCGCGTCGTGCTCGGGGGCGCGGTAGTAACCCCGGATCGTGGCGAACCCCCTGGTGAGCAGGTGCCCGGCGGAGCCGGGCGGCACCGGCCGGTCCTGCTCGTCGACGATCAGGATCTCGTCGGCGGGCGAGGTCGGCCTGCCCTGGCAGGTGGTGATCGTCTCCTCGTCCTCGTCCAGCTCGGTGAAGGTGTGCAGGCCCTCGGCCATGCCGTAGCTCTGCTGCAGGGTCGCACCCAGCTCGGTACGGATCCGGCCGGCGGCCTGGGCGCCGAACTTCGCGCCGCCCACCCGCACCACCTGCAGGCTGCTCAGGTCGTACCGCGGCCGCAGCGACGAGTTCAGCCAGGCCAGAGCGAGCGGCGGCACCAGCGCGGTCTCGGTGACACGGTGCCGCTCGACCAGCGGGAATGCGGTGTCCGGGCTGCCGTCGGGCGCGAGCACGACGGTCGCGCCGGCGTGCAGTGCACCCAGGTACCCGGGTGAGCGCATCGCGAAGCTGTGCGGCATCGGCAGGACGACCAGCTGCACCGACGCGGCGGTGACCCCGCCGACGCGCGCCGCCTCCCGCATCGAGCCGAGATACGCCTCGTGGGTGTGCGGGATCAGCTTGGACGTTCCCGTGGTCCCGCCGGAGAGCTGCAGGAACGCGACGTCCTGTGGCAGCGAGCGGCGCTCGTGCCGGAGCGGTTCGTGGGCCAGCAGCCGATCGAGGTCCGGGCCACCGCCCCCGCGGCCGAGCAGGATCGTGTGCTCCAGCGTCGGCGAGGCCCCCTTCAGCTCCGCGGCGAGTGCGGCCAGGTCGCTGCCGTCGTGCGACTCGACGGTGATGTAGGCACGGGCGTCGGCCAGGTCGACGAAGTAGGCGATCTCGTTGCGCGCGTGCGCGGCGAGTGCGAGAACCGGGATCGCCCCGATCTCGAAGAGCGCGAACACCAGCGGCACGTACTCGACGACGTTGGGAAGCTGGACGACGACGCGGTCACCGCGTCCGATGCCGAGCGATTCCAGCCCGGCGGCCAGGCGCAGCACCCGGTCACCGAGCTCGGCGTAGCTGAGCTCGACGTCCCCGGCGACGAGCGCGATGTCCTCCGGCACCCGCTCGACCGTCTCGAACAGCATCTCGGCGAAGGTCTGGTCGGTCCAGTAACCCTCCCGGCGGTAACGATCGGCGAACTCCTCGGGATACGGGACGACACCGTCCAGAACCAGTGGGGCCGGCTCGGGCATCACAGCGCTCACAGGGTCCTCGACGCGAACTGGTCGGTCGCCCCGGGAACCGGCTCGGCCGGGTCCTCACCGAGCTTGACGATCCGGTTGTCCGCATCGACGTGGACGATCCGTGGTTCGTACCCGGTCAGCTCGGCATCGTCGGCCTGCAGAAAGGAGATGATGATCACCAGGTCGCCGGGATGGACGAGGTGCGCCGCCGCACCGTTGATGCACACCACACCGGAACCGGGTTCACCGAGGATCACGTACGTGTCGAGCCGGGCCCCGTTGGTGATGTCGACGACCTGGACCTTCTCGCCTTCGACGAGACCCGCGGCACCCGCCAGCTCGGTGTCGAGGGTCAGCGAACCGACGTAGTGCAGGTCGGCCTGGGTCACGGTCGCGCGGTGGATCTTCCCGCCGAGCACGGTGCGAAGCATCGGATTCCTCTCCTGATCAGGTGTCAGCTGGGCGTTCGGCGCCGGCCCGCGGACCGTCGGCGGTCGCGGCGGCCGTGTGCGCGGCGATGTGGTCACGCAGCGACTTCGGTCGCAGGTCGGTCCAGGTGGCCTCGATCCAGTCGAGAACCTCCTGGCGCGGCTTCCCGCCGGGACCACCGAAGGCGACCGTCCAACCATCGGGAACCGGGGTGAAGGTCGGCCAGAGCGAGTACTGATCTTCATGGTTGACCAGCGCGTAGAACGCGCCTTCATCGTCGTCGAACGGGTTGGGGGCCATCGTTCGGTCCTCTCCGTCGGGGTCCGTGTCCTCGGGTCCGTGCCGTCGCCGATCCGAACCGTCACCGGACGTGCGGCCTCGGTCGACGCGGATCGTCGTCGAATTCCCGCGAATCATCCGCATCCGCGATACCCACAGCGCCGGGTCACGGGTTCGCACCGGCTGTGGACCGACACGCGGACCGGCAGGCTGTCGCGCCGAAACGGAGGCTATCTCGTGAAGTTAACTGAGGCTACCTTTACCTTCGTGGTCACGATCACCGTGAGTACCGCCCTCGTTGCGGATCTCTGATGGTTAGGCTGCCCTTTGCACGCCGGGCGTGCAACCCGACCGGACCGTCGACGACCGGAGAGGACGATATGACCAACACCGCGCGGAGGCGTCCTGCGACCCCGTCCGCCGCCGTCCCGGCCCACTCCGGTTGACCGTCGACGACCGCTCGCGCCACCTCGTGGCGGACACCGGTCACCGCCGGCCGGGCGCCCGGTGAGCCCCGGGGACCGGGCGGGGCTCGGGCGCGGCCCGCTCACCCGCAGGCTCCCGGTGTTCGGGCAGGCGTCCGCCGAGCCGCCGGCGACGACCCCTTTCCCCCTCGTGGCGGGCGAGGGGGCCCGCCGGTTCACCACCCGCGTGGCGCTCTCGGCGAAGCGGCTCACCGTTCCGGCTGCAGCACTCTGCATCGTCCAGAACGTGGCCGGGGCGCTGGTGCCGGTGATCATGGGGCTGGCCATCGACCGGGCCCTGCAGACCGGGGACCTGGCCCGGCTGAGCGGCTGGCTGGTTCTGCTCGGGGCCGTCTTCGTCGCGCTGACCCTGTCCCTGCGGTTCAGCGCGTTGCTCGCCGCCCGGGCCGTCGAACTGGTCGAGCACCGGCTCCGCAGCACGCTGTCCGGGTCGGTGCTGCATCCACCCGACGGGCGGGTGCCGCAGGCCGACGGCGTCATTCTGGCCACCACGACCAACGACCTCACCCGGTTGTCCACTGCGGTGAACCTGGGCGTGTACCCGGTGGGTGAGCTCGCCGGGATCGCGTTCGTCGCGGTGTCGCTGTTCACGATCCACTGGCCGCTCGGGCTGACCGTGCTGCTCGGCGCCCCCGTCATGGTGTGGCTGATGGGCGCGCTGAGCGGACCGTTCGCCCGCAGTGCACGACACGCACAGGCGCTGCTCGCCGATGCCGTGGGGCGGGCCACCGACCTGGTGACCGGCTACCGGGTGATCAAGGGTGTCCGCGCCGAGCAGGAAGCGACCCGTCGCTACCGCAGGGAGAGCCGGGCAGCGCTCGACGGCGCGTACCGCAACACCGGCTCGCTGGGCCGCTATCTCGCCGGGAGCAACTCGATCAGTGGAGTGTTCGTCGCCGGTGTCGCAGGCCTGGCGGGCTTCTTCGCGGTCACCGGAGACATCACGATCGGCGAGCTGATCACGGTGGCCGGGCTCACCCAGGCGCTGCTGGTGCCGCTGAACCTGCTGACGGCGAACGCCGGCGCCGTCGGTGCCGCCGCGGTCGGCTCCGGCGGCCGGGTGCTGGACCTGCTGCGGAGCGCCACGTCCGCACCGACGCCGGAGGGCCGCGTACCGGACGTCACCCCGGTTCCGTCCCTCGAGCTCGCCGTCGGCGGGCACGAGCCCGTCCACGTCGAACCCGGCGCGCTGGTCGGTCTGCGCACCGACGACCGTACGGCCGCCCGGATCGTCACCGCCCTGCTCGCCCCGCGGGCGCCGGACGATCTCGTCGACGTCCGGGTCGACGGGATCCGCGCCGACCGGCTCGATCCCGCGCAGTACCGCTCGCGGATCGTCGTCGCACCGCACGAGGCGACCATGTTCAGTGGCACCGTCGCCGACAACCTGGACCTGCCCGGTGCCACCGCCCAGCACCGTCGTACCGCGCTCTGGGCGGCCGCCTGCGACGACTTCGTGCACAGCTCGCGCGACGGGCTCGGCACCGAGGTCGGGGAGAACGGCAACCGGCTCTCCGGCGGCCAGCGCCAGCGCCTCGCGCTGGCGAGGGCGTACGCCGCGGATCCCCCCGTCCTGGTCCTGCACGAACCGGCGACCGCGGTCGATTCCGTCACCGGGACGACCATCGCCGCCCGGTTGCGCCGGGCCCGGGAACCGCAGTCGGGGCACCCCCGGTCGACACTGGTGATCACCGCGTCCCCGGCCCTGCTCGGCGGGTGCGACCGGGTGGTCGAGCTGGCGCCGGCACTCCCCCCGGTGGACGGCGACGAGAACGGAGGGACCCGATGACGTCCACCCGGAGCCGGCCGGACGCCACGGGCCTGCCGGTCGCCGGCTGGCGGGAGACCGGGCGCGAGCTGTGGCGCACCAGTCGCGGCCGTCGCGCCGGGATGTTCGCCGTCGCGGTGGTCGGGCTGGTGTCCGCGGCACTCGGGCTGGCGATGCCGGTGGTGCTCGGCACCCTGATCAACGCGGTGCACGCCGGCACCGCGGACGCCGCCACCGTCTGGTGGACCGTCGCGGTCATGGTCGCGACGGCGACGGCGGGTGCGGTCGGTGCCGCGGTGACCGCGGTGCTCGCCGGGCGGATCTACCAGACGATGCTGGCCGAACTGCGCGAGCGCCTCGTGTCGAAGGCGATGCAGCTGCCGCAGGGCGTCGTCGAACGCGCCGGCACCGGGGATCTGGTGGCCAGGGCCAGCGACGACGTCGCACAGGTCGCCGACGCCGCACAGCGGGTCGTCCCGGCCCTGACCTCGGCGGCGTTCACGATCGTCGTCTCGTTCGCCGGGATGGCCGCGCTGGACTGGCGCTACGGGCTGGCCCTGACCGTGACGCTGCCCGTGTACCTGCTTGCCCTGCGCTGGTACCTCCGCACGGCGCCGCAGGTGTACCAGGCGGAACGGACGGCGACGGGCGACCGCGCCCAGCAGATCCTGGAGTCTCTGCGCGGCTTCGAGACCGTCCAGGCGCTCGGGCTCGGCGACCGCAGGCACCACCGGGTGATCCGTGCGTCCTGGGAGGTGGTGCGGCACAGCCTGCGCGCCCGGACCGTGCAGAACATGTTCGTGGGCCGGCTCAACGTCGCCGAGTACGTGGGGTTGTCCGCCATCCTGGTCACCGGCTGCCTGCTGATCGGCGCCGGACAGTCCACGATCGGAGCCGCCACCACGGCGATGCTCGTCTTTCTCCGGCTCGCCCGGCCGGTCACCCAGCTGCTGATGGTCATCGACGTCCTGCAGTCGGCGCTGGCCTCGCTCAACCGCATCATCGGTGTGGTCACCATGCCGACCACCGGGGACACGCCACCCTCCGCGCCGCCGTCCGATCCGGCCGTCGCCCGGCTCTGCGGGGTGGCCTTCGGCTATCCCGGTGGCGGCCGGGTGCTGCACGGCGTCGACCTGACCGTCGGGCGGGGCGAGCGGGTGGCGGTCGTCGGCGCGTCCGGGGCCGGGAAGACGACCCTCGCGGCGCTGCTCGCCGGAATCCACATCCCGGACGAGGGGACCGTGACCCGCCCGGTGGACACGGTCATGATCAGCCAGGACACCCACGTCTTCGCCGGGACGCTGCGGGACAACCTGACCCTGGCCACGCCGGGGGCCTCCGACCTCGATCTCGAGGCGGCGCTGCACCGGACGGGTGCGGCCGGTCTGCTCGACCTGCCGGACGGCCTGGACACCGCACTCGGCGCAGCCGGGCGGGCGCTCACACCGGCCCAGGCCCAGCAGATCGCGCTGGCCAGAGTGGTGCTCGCCGACCCTGAACTGGCGATATTCGACGAGGCGACCGCGGAGGCCGGATCCAGCTACGCGGAGCTCCTGGACCGCTCCGCGGACGCCGCGCTGCACGGCCGGGCGGGCCTGGTGATCGCGCACCGCCTCTCCCAGGCAGCCGTGTGCGACCGGATCGTCGTCATGGCGGGCGGGCGGGTCGTCGAGAGCGGCAGCCATGCGGAGCTGACCGCGTCCGACGGACCGTACGCCCAGCTGTGGTGTTCGTGGAGTACCGCGACCGGGTCGGCCGGGGACGGCCCGCGTGCGGCCGAGGAGGCCCGCCGGGCCTGACCCCGTGTGGCGCCGCCCCGCCAGGAGACCGCCGTGGTGTCCCCGGTGACGGCCGCGCGACGGCGAGGTGAAGCGCCGGCTGATTCGGCTCTGCGGCCGAGGACCTCGGCGGCCGCTCCGCCCGGGCCGCTCAGACCTCGCCTGCGAGCAGGGCCCGGTTCAGCTCGGTCGACCGGCGGTCCGGTGACACGCCGAGCTCGTCGCGCAGGGTCCGCCGGAGCTGCTGGTAGACCGCCAGGGCAGCGGCCCGGTCGCCCCGGCCGGCCACCGCCCGCATGAGCAGGCGGTATCCCCGCTCACCGAGCGGGTCGTCGGCCAGCAGCCGGCGCGCACAGCGCTCGGCACTCGCCAGTTCCGACCCGCCCAGCTCCAGACATGCCTCGGCGTAGCAGGCGGTCGCCGCCGTGTGGGCCAGGCGGGCCTCGTCCCGGCGGCGCGCGACCCACTCCCCGGTGAAGCCGGGCAGGAACTCGCGCTGGGTCACGAACACGGCGCTGAGCGCGTGCGCCCAGGCGCGCCGCCAGTCCCGCACGCCCGCGGCGGCCTCCGCCTCGTGCAGTGCCATCGCCGCCGTCGTCGCGTCGACCAGCCCGCCGGGGGGAACGACGAGGTTCACCGCGTCCCGGCCGCGGATCTCGACCGGTCTCAGGACCGCCCTGGTCTTGGACAACAGCGCGTCGAACACCCGCGGGCCGCCCGGGCCGGGGGGCCCGGGCTCCCAGAGGACCTCCATCAGCGCCGTCCGCTCGATCGGCCGCGGACGGTCCGCCAGGTACGCGACGAGCATGCGCGCCCGGCGGCCGGGCAGCCGGCCCTGCACCACCCGGCCGTCGACCACGACCATGAACTGCCCGTGCAGCTGGATGCGCACCCGGCCATGGTGACAAGGTTCCTGCAACGTCGCGACCGCCCCGCGGCAACCGGCGGTGGCCATAGTCCCGTTCTCATCAGTCCGGAGGACCGTCGACCCCGCGGAGGAACCGTCATGCAGCATCAGGTGACCTGTGAGTGCGGCTACCAGGCGCGCGACACCGACCAGGAGGCGCTCGTCGAGACGGTGCGCCGACATGTCCGGGACAACCATCCCGAGCTCGTCGGGCAGGTCACACCGGAGATGATCCGGGGCTGGATCGAGCTCGTCGGGCAGTGAGGCCGGCCGGTGCCCCCGGGCCGCTCACCCGGTCGCCGCGGTCGCCGCGGTCGCCGAACGGTCCAGCTCGGCGGCGACGTCGAGCCCGCCGACGACCTCCAGCAGGGCCTGCGCGGCGATCGAGTGGGGCCGGCGGCCGGTGACGATCCCGACCGTCGGCCGGGGCCCCGGCCCGGCGAGCGGGACGGTCGTCATGCCCGCCGGGATGCCGAACGCGTGCAGCCAGGTGTGGGCGATGATGCTGGAGTACCCACCGCTCGCGGCGTGCGCGTACAGCGAGTCGACGGTGTTCGTCTCGACGACCGGGGCGAGCCGGGCCCCGGCCGCGGCGGCGGAGTGGTCGAGGATCCGGCGGTTCTGCATGCTGGTGTCCAGCATGCACAGCGGCAGCGCACCGAGGTCGGTCCAGCGCACGACCTCGCGTGCGGCGAGCTCGCCGCCGGACGGGGTGAGCAGCAGGTAGTGCTCGCGGTAGAGCGGGATCGCCGAGGTCGACTCCGGCGTGTGCTGGTCGATGTAGGTGAGACCGACGTCGATCTCGAACCCGTCGAGCCTGCGCAGGATCTCGGTCGAGGGGAGGGCCTCGATCCGTACCCGCGACTGCGGATGCCGGTGGCGGAACGGGATCGTCACCAGAGGGCTCGGCGGCACCGCGGTGGGGATGGCGCCGATCCGCAGGGTGCTGGTCAACTGGTCGTGCATGCGGCCCAGGTCGCTGCGCAGCCCGTCGCGCTCGGCGAGGATCCGGTGCGCCCAGGCCACCACCCTGCGGCCCTCCTCGGTGAACCCGGCGAACCGGCGGCCCCGGCGCACGATCGTCACGCCCAGCTCCCGCTCCAGCTTGCGGACCCCGGCGGACAGCGCGGGCTGGCTGACGTGACAGGCCACCGCCGCGCGGCCGAAATGCTCCTCGCGGGCCAGCGCGACGACGTACTCCAGCTGACGTATGAGGATGTCGGCCGCCATCTGCACGAGTCTAACCAGCTGTGATCGACGTTACTTATCAGCAGATCGACAGGTCGACTCACAGGCCCCTTGTCCGTTGCCGCCCCCTGTTGTCACTGTGTGAGGAGCATCACCGGCGATGGGGAGGCACATGTCCGAGGTGGCACTCGACACCGGGCGGGCCGCCGCCGTCCGGGAGATCGCCGCCGGCCTGTCCGGCGAGCGCGGCGCGCTGATGCCGATCCTGCACCGGGTGGTCGAGGAGATGGGCCACGTCACCCACGCCGACACGACGGTGATCGCCGAGGTGCTCAACCTCTCCGAGGCCGAGGTGCACGGCGTCGCGACCTTCTACAAGGATTTCCGGCGCACCCCGGCCGCACGGTGCGTGGTGCAGATCTGCCGGGCCGAGGCCTGCCAGGCGGTCGGCGCGAACGAGCTCGTCGAGCACGCCACGACCGCGCTCGGCATCGCCATGGACGCCCGCACCGACGACGGCACCTACGAGCTGGAACAGATCTTCTGCCTCGGCAACTGCGCGCTCGGCCCCGCCGTCACCGTCGACGGACGGCTGCACGGGCGGGTCACCCCCGACCGGTTCGACGCGCTCCTGCGGGAGGCCGCCCCATGAGCACACCGACGAGCACGCCGGCCAGCGCACAGACCACGGTCTACGTCCCCGCCGACTCCGCGGCACGCTCGGTCGGCGCCGACGAGGTCGCGGACGCCCTGCGTTCCGCCGCCGCCGACGCCGGGCGCGAGATCCGGATCGTCCGCAACGGTTCCCGCGGCATGTTGTGGCGCGAACCGCTGGTCGAGGTCGAGACGCCCGAGGGCCGGGTGGCGTACGGGCCGGTGGACGCCGCCGACGTCGCTGAGCTGGTCGGCGCCGGGCTGCTCGACGGTGCGCCGACCCGGCTCTGCCACGGCCGCACCGAGGAGATCGACTGGCTCGCGTCCCAGCAGCGCGTCACCTTCCGGCGGGTCGGGGTGGTCGATCCGCTGAGCATCGAGGACTACACCCGCCACGGTGGCTACGCAGGCCTCGACCGGGCCCTGCAGATGTCGCCCGCCGAGGTGGTCGCGGCCGTCACCGAGTCCGGCCTGCGCGGTCGCGGTGGCGCCGGATTCCCCGCCGGGATCAAGTGGAAGACCGTGCACGAGGCCCCGGCCGGGCTGAAGTTCGTCTGCGCGAACGCCGACGAGGGCGACTCGGGCACCTTCGCCGACCGGATGCTGATGGAGGGTGACCCGTTCACCCTGATCGAGGGCATGACCATCGCCGCGTACGCGGTGGGCGCCTCCGAGGGCTACATCTACCTGCGCTCGGAGTACCCCGACGCGGTCCGCGTGATGCGCCAGGCCATCGAGATCGCCTATTCGCGCGGCCGACTGGGCGAGCGGATCGCCGGCAGTGAGCTGTCGTTCGACCTGTTCGTGCGGGTCGGTGCCGGTGCCTACATCTGCGGCGAGGAGACCTCGATGCTGGAGAGCCTCGAGGGCAGACGCGGCACGGTGCGGGCGAAGCCACCGATCCCGGCGCTGCAGGGGCTGTTCGGCCGGCCGACGGTCGTCAACAACGTGCTGACCCTCGGCTCCGTGCCGATGATCATGGCGGACGGTCCGGCCGCCTACCAGGAGCTGGGCGTCGAGCGTTCCCGCGGGACCCAGGTCTTCCAGCTCGCCGGCAACGTGCGCCGCGGCGGGATCGTGGAGACCGCGTTCGGCATCACCCTCGGCGAGCTGGTCGAGGGCTACGGCGGCGGCACCGCGTCGGGTCGGCCGGTACGCGCCGTGCAGGTCGGCGGCCCGCTGGGCGCCTACCTGCCGACCGACCGGTTCGACCTGCCGATGGACTACGAGGGGTTCGCCGCGGCGAACGCGATGATCGGGCACGGCGGCGTGGTGGTCTTCGACGACACCGTCGACATGGCCCGTCAGGCCCGGTTCGCGATGGAGTTCTGCGCGATCGAGTCCTGCGGCAAGTGCACGCCGTGCCGGGTCGGTGCGGTGCGTGGCGTCGAGACCATCGACAAGATCATCGGTGGGGTGGACCGGGAACGGAACCTGGTCCTGCTCGACAGCCTCTGCGACACCATGACCAAGGGTTCGCTGTGCGCGATGGGCGGCCTCACCCCGATGCCGGTGCGCAGCGCCGTCACCGACTTCGCCGAGGACTTCGACCGGCCCCCGGCACCGACCGGACCGCCGGTCCCGGACAAGTTCGCCGCCGACACGGCCGCCCGCAATGCGGCACTGATGGGCACGGAGGAGTAGCCATGGCCCTGCTCAAGGAGACCGACCACGGCACGCCCGCCCGGACCTCGGACACCACGGTCACCGTCGAGATCGACGGGCACACCGTCGAGGTCCCGGCCGGCACCTCGGTGATGCGGGCGGCGTCCGAGGCCGGGATCGCCATCCCGAAGCTGTGCGCGACCGACTCGTTGGAACCGTTCGGCTCGTGCCGGCTGTGCCTGGTCGAGATCGAGGGCGGCAAGGGCACCCCGGCCAGCTGCACCACGCCGTGCGCGGACGGTATGACGGTGTCCACGCAGACCCCGCAGCTGGAGGAGCTGCGCCGGGGCGTGATGGAGCTCTACATCTCCGACCACCCGCTGGACTGCCTGACCTGCCCGGCCAACGGCGACTGCGAGCTGCAGGACATGGCGGGTGTCGTCGGGCTGCGCGAGGTCCGGTACGGCTACGAGGGCTCGAACCACCTCGACGAGGGCAAGGACACCTCCAACCCGTACTTCGACTACGACCCCAGCAAGTGCATCGCCTGCTCGCGCTGCGTGCGCGCCTGCGACGAGGTGCAGGGCACCCTCGCGCTCACCATGGAGGGCCGCGGCTTCGACAGCCGGATCGCCCCCGGCGGTGCAGCCGACTTCCTGTCCAGCGAGTGCGTCTCCTGCGGCGCCTGCGTGCAGGCCTGCCCGACCTCGACGCTGCAGGAGAAGAGCGTCGTCGATCTCGGCATGCCGAACCGCACGGTGCTCACCACGTGCGCCTACTGCGGTGTCGGCTGCTCGTTCAAGGCCGAGCTGCGCGGCGACCAGCTGGTCCGCATGGTGCCCTACAAGGACGGCGGCGCGAACGAGGGCCACAGCTGTGTCAAGGGACGGTTCGCCTTCGGTTACGCCGACCACCCCGACCGGGTGCTCTCGCCGATGATCCGCGACTCGATCGACGAGGAGTGGCGCGAGGTCGACTGGGACACCGCGCTCGGTGAGGTGGCCCGCCGGTTCTCCGCCATCCGGTCCGCGGTCGGGCCGGGCGCGATCGGGGGGATCACCTCGTCGCGGACGACGAACGAGGAGGTCTACGCCGTCCAGAAGATGGTGCGCGGGGCCTTCGGCAACAACAACGTCGACACCTGCGCCCGGGTCTGCCACTCCCCCACCGGTTACGGGCTCAACCAGACGTTCGGGACCTCGGCGGGTACCCAGACGTTCGCCTCGGTCGAGCACAGCGACGTGCTGCTGGTGATCGGCGCCAACCCGACCGACGCGCACCCGGTGTTCGCGTCCCGGATGAAGCGCCGGTTGCGCGCCGGCGCGAAGCTGATCGTCGCCGACCCGCGCCGGATCGACCTGGTCCGCTCACCGCACATCGAGGCCGCCCACCACCTGCAGCTGCAGCCCGGCACGAACGTCGCGCTGATCAACGCGATGGCCCACGTCGTGGTCACCGAGGGCCTGACCGACCAGGAGTTCCTGGCGGGCCGCTGCGAGGGCGTCGAGGAGTACCTGGAGTTCATCTCGGGCCCGGAGCACTCGCCGGAGATGCTGGAGGAGGTCACCGGCGTCGACGCCGACGAGGTGCGCGCCGCGGCCCGGCTGTTCGCGACCGGCGGCAACGGCGCCATCTACTACGGCCTCGGCGTCACCGAGCACTCCCAGGGCTCGACGATGGTGATGGGCATGGCCAACCTGGCCATGCTGACCGGCAACATCGGCCGCGAGGGCGTCGGGGTGAACCCGCTGCGCGGGCAGAACAACGTCCAGGGCTCCTGCGACATGGGGTCGTTCCCGCACGAGCTGCCCGGCTACCGGCACATCGGCACCGAGTCCGTCCGCGACATCTACGAGCAGCTGTGGGGCACCACGCTCGACCCGAACCCCGGGCTGCGGATCCCGAACATGTTCGACGCCGCCGTGCGCGGCACCTTCCGCGGCCTGTTCGTGCAGGGCGAGGACATCGCCCAGTCCGACCCGAACACCCGCCACGTCGAGGCGGCGCTCACCGCGCTGGACTGCCTCGTCGTGCAGGACCTGTTCCTCAACGAGACCGCCCGGTTCGCGCACGTCTTCCTGCCCGGCACGTCGTTCCTGGAGAAGGACGGCACCTTCACCAACGCCGAACGCCGGATCAACCGGGTCCGGCCGACGACCGCGCCGCGCACCGGCAAGCACGAGTGGCAGGTGGTCGCCGAGATCGCCGGCCTGATGGGCTTCGACATGGGTTGGCAGAGCTCGTCGGACATCATGGACGAGATCGCCGCGACCACCCCGACGTTCGCCGGGGTCAGCCACCGCTACCTCGACGAGGTCGGCTCGGTGCAGTGGCCGTGCAACGACGCCGCCCCGCTCGGGACGCCGATCATGCACGTCGACGGCTTCGCCCGCGGCAAGGGCAAGCTCATGGCCACGACCTACGTCCCGACCCTGGAGCGCAGCACACGGCGCTACCCGCTGATCCTGACCACCGGACGGATCCTCAGCCAGTACAACGTCGGTGCGCAGACCCGGCGCACCGCCAACTCGTCCTGGCACGCCGAGGACCTGCTGGAGATCCACCCGCACGACGCGGAGGACCGCGGGATCTCCGACGGGGACTTCGTCGAGATCACCTCCCGGGTCGGTTCGACCCGGCTGCGCGCCCGGTTGTCGGACCGGATGCCGGTCGGCGTCGTCTACACGACCTTCCACCATCCGGTGTCCGGGGCGAACGTGGTCACCACCGAGAACTCGGACTGGGCGACCAACTGCCCGGAGTACAAGGTCACCGCGGTCCAGGTCGCGCTGCGGGTGGAGCCGGAGGCCGCGGAGCAGGGATCGGGGCGGGAGTCCGCCGTCGCCGTGGCGGGGGACTGACGATGTCCGGCACCACCACCCCGGAGCTGCGGATGGCGCACGAGATCGCCCGCCAGTTCGCCGGCCGCCCGCACGACGAGGCGGTCGAGACCATCGCCGGGCACCTGCGCAAGTTCTGGGCACCGGTGATGATCGCGAACCTGGTCGAGGAGACCGACCGGGGCGCCGACGTCGATCCCCTCGTCGCCGGGGTGGTCGAGGCCCTGCGCTGAGCGGGACGGCCGTCGCGCCGCACCGGCTCCGCCGCCGCGGGATGATGACCGCCATGGAGCCGCTGCTGGTGCTGGACACCCGCGAGTCCGACTCGTCGTGGGTGGACTCCGTCTGGACCTCGACCAGCGACGGTGTCACCTCGATGACCTCGGTGGCCTGCGAGACCTGGGGCCTGGTGTTCTGGGAGCGGCACGGCGCCGTGCACGCCGCCGTCACCGGTCCCGAGACCCGCACCGGCACCGCACCCGTCCCGAGCGACGCCCGGTTCGTCGGCATCCAGTTCGCGGTCGGCACGACGTTGCGGGCGGCCCGGATGCCCGACCTGCTCGACTCCGGGATCACGCTGCCGGACACCGTCCGCCGGCGGTTCGAGCTTCCCGGCGGCAGCTGGGAGATCCCGTCGGCGGACGACGCCGAGGCACTGGTCGCCCGGCTCGTGCGGGACGGCGCCGTCGAGCGGGACCCGCTGGTCACCGCCGTCGCCGGTGGTGCCCGGCCGGACGCGCACGAACGCACCGTCGAACGCCGCTTCCGCCGCGCCACCGGATTGACCCGCAACGGCGTCCGCCGGATCAGGCGGGCCCGGTCCGCGGCCGAGGCGCTGGCCGCCGGACAGGACGTGGCCGTTGTCGTCGCCGCCCACGGCTTCTACGACGAGCCGCACCTGGCCCGGGACCTGCGCCGTTATGTCGGCCGGACCGCCGGGCGGTTGCGCAGCGGCACCGGCGGCGCGATCGCGCTGGACGCGTTCGGGCGGGCCGCGACGCCGGACCGCAGCCTCACCGGACGACGTCGTACACCAGCTTGACCACCCCGTTCGAGTAGGACGCGGTGTCGCGCAGCCGGAGCCGGCGGGCGTCCCGATCGGCCCGGTCGAACAGGCTCTTGCCCGCGCCGAGCAGCACCGGGAACACCAGTAGGTGGTAGCGGTCGACCAGATCGGCGTCGGCGAGGCCGCGGGCCAGCTCCGCGCTGCCGTGCACGAAGAGCGCGCCCCCGTCACCACGCTTGAGCTCGGCGACGTCGTCGAGCGAGCGCAGGATCGTGCTCGGCCCCCACCCGTCGACGAGATCGGCGTCGGTCAGGCCGGACGACACCACGTACTTCGGCAGGTCCTGGTAGGCGGCGTGGTCCTCGGAGGTGGACCAGTAGGGCGCGAACGCCTGGTAGCTGCGGCGCCCGAGCAGCAGTGCCGAGGTCTCGGCGAGCTCGTCCTCCTTGAGCGAGAAGGCCTCCGGCACGAACTCGGTCTTCATCACCCACCCGCCGCTGCGGTGCCCCTCCTCCGTGCCGCCCGGCGAGTCGAGCACACCGTCGAGCGTCATGAATCCCGTGTAGACGAGTTCGCGGGTCACCGGTTCCTCCTGGCAGATCGTCTCGTGTCGTCGGTCGTCACCGTCGGGTCGCGACGGAACCTATCCGGGCGTCGGCACCGAGGTATTGGACGGAACCGGCACAGCCCGTGCGACGATCCCGGAAAGGAGGGTGCATGTCCGGCGAGAACGACCTGTTCGGCTTGGCGCGCGACCTCGCCGAGCGCCTCGGCTGCCCGATCACCATCGAGGATCCCGACACCGTCGTCGTCGCGCACGCGGGTGACCATGCGGGGGCGGACCGGACGCGGGTCGAGACGATCCTCAACCGGCAGGTCCCGCGGCAGGTCCGCCAGGCGCTGGAGCGGGCCGGGGTGTTCGAGCGGCTCCGCACCTCCGACGACGTGGTCGTCGTCGAGGTGGCCGAGCTGGACATGCTGCCCCGGGCGGTGATCGCGGTCCGCGCGCACGGCGAACTGCTCGGATCCATCTGGGCGGTCACCGACGCCGCCCCGGACGCCGGTCAGCGCGCGGCTCTGCGGGCGGCGGCCCCGGCCGTGGCACAGCACCTGCGGGCGGCGCGCCGGGAGTCCGACGAGGCCCGCCGCGCGCGTGCCCAGCAGCTGGACCGCCTGCTCGCGGGCGGTGAGGCCGCGGTGCGCGAGGCCGCTCGGGCGGCGCTGCCCGAGCAGCTCGTGGTCGTCGCGATCCGGGGCCGCTCCCCCGATCTGCTGGAGCGGACCGCGAGCGCGCTGACCCTGCACCTCAATGCGGTGGTCCCGCGATCGGTGTCCGCGGTCCGTGACGACGTGCTGTACGGGGTGCTCGGCGCGTCGTCGGCTCGCCGGATCCTCACCGACTTCGTGGAACGGGTGGCGGGGCGGTCGGACTTCGTGGCCGGGATCGGTGACCCGGTGCCGGCGCACGACCTGGCCCGTTCGGCCGCGACCGCCGCCGAGGTGGCCTCGGTGCTCGTCCGGGGTGCGGGGGGCGCCCGGGTGGCCGAGCTGCCCGAGGTGTTCGCCGACGTGCTGGTCGAGCGGGTCCGGGGGTTCCTGGTGACCTACGCGCAGGCGAGCCCGTTGACGACGCTGGAGCGCCACGACGCCGAGCACGGCACCGAGCTGGCGTCCACCGTGGACGCCTACCTGGCCGCCGCCGGCAGCGTCGCGCAGGCGGCCGGTGTGTTGCGGGTCCACCCCAACACCGTCCGCAACCGCCTCCGGCGGGCACTGGCCTGCGGGGTCGATCCCGACGACCCGGCCACCCGGCTCGCGCTGATGGCGCATCTGGCGGCCCGGCAGGCCGGCTGACCGCGGCCGGGTCCGTCCCGGGATCGCTGCTGTGGGATCGCCGCTGTGGGATCGCCGCTGTGGGATCGCCGCTGTGGGATCGCACAACCCTGCGGCGCGGGTCGTGGCCGAAGCGCCACAGCCGTGGACCGCGTTCGGCGGGACACTTGCGGTATGGGCAACCAGAAGATCGTCGTGGTCGGTGGCGGGATCGTCGGCCTGGCCTCCGCGTGGCACCTGCAGCGCGGCGGGGCCGAGGTCACGCTCGTGGAGCGGCACGAGATCGCGGCCGGTTCGTCGTGGGGCAACGCGGGCTGGCTCGCGCCGGCGCTGACCCTCCCGCTGCCCGAGCCGGCGATCCTGGCGACCGGGATCCGGGCGCTGCTGAGCCCGCGCTCGCCGGTCTACGTCCCGCCGCGGTGGGACCCGAAGCTGTTCGGGTTCCTGGCCGGATTCGCGCGGCACTGCACCGACCGCCGGTGGCGCCAGGCGCTGCAGGTGTTCATCGCCGCCAACGCCGACGCGCTCGACGCCTACGACGAGCTGGCCGGGGCGGCCGACACCGGCGGTGTCACCGAGCCGATCCGGCAGGCGACCCCGATGCTCGCCGCGTTCTCCTCCGAGACCGACCGCGAGGTGCTGGTCGAGGAGTTCCGCCGGGTCAACGCCGGTGGTGGCAGGACCGACTACGCGCTGCTGGACGACGCGCAGGTCCACGAGCTGGAGCCGGCGCTCGGTGCCGGGGTGCGGTGCGGCCTGCGCATCGACGGTCAGCGGTTCATCAACCCCGGCCGGTTCGTGCACTCCCTGGCCGACGCGGTGAAGCTCGCCGGGGCCGAGATCGTGACCGGCCGTGACGTCGAGCGGGTCGAGGGCGGCGGGCGGCCGCGCGTGCGGTTCGACGACGGGAACGTGCTCGAGGCCGACGCGGTGGTCCTGGCCAACGGGGCCTGGCTGGGCGGGCTCGCCCGCGACCACGGCGTGAAGCGGCTGGTCCAGGCCGGTCGCGGCTACAGCTTCACCGTCGAGCCCGAGGCGACCCCGCGCAACCCGGTCTACTTCCCCACCCAGCGGGTGGCGTGCACCCCGCTCGGCGGGCCGCAGGACGGCCTGCGGGTCGCCGGGATGATGGAGTTCCGCGACCCGGACGCCCCCCTCGACCCGCGCCGCATCGAGGCGATCGCCGACGCGGCGCGTCCGATGTTCACCGGCATCGACTTCACCGCGCGCCGCGACGAGTGGGTCGGCTCCCGGCCGTGCACCACCGACGGGCTGCCCCTGGTCGGTGCGACCCGCACCCCGGGCGTGCACGTCGCCGGCGGACACGGCATGTGGGGCGTCGCGCTCGGACCGCTCACCGGCCGGCTGCTGGCCCGGCAGATCCTGCACGGCGAGACGGCGCCGCTGCTGCGCAGCTTCGACCCGCTGCGCTGAGGCCCGGCCGGAAGCCGTCCGGGCCGGTACCGCCCGAGGCCGGGTGCCGCTGGGGCAGCGGCTGAGCGATCCCGGCCGCCGGCCTCCGACGCCAGTACCACGTCAGGTCCGGACCAGCGGTCGCGTCCCGTCGCCGAGGTCCGGATCCGGCAGCACACCGTCCGGGTCGACGACGGCGACGACGTGACCGTCCCCGGCGAGGCGGCGCAGCCCCTCCAGCACCATCCGCCGTCCGACGTCGGAGAACCGGTCGACCCGGGCCAGGTCCAGCACCACCTCCCGGGTGCCGATCGGCTCCGCGGCCAACCGGTCGAGCACCGTCTCGGCGCCGGCGAACTGCACGACCCCCTGCAGTGCGACGACCGTCGCGTCACCGTCCACCCGGGTGCCGCGCACCACGGTCGCCCCGTACGGCTCGGCCTCCATCAGGTGCATGCCCATGTCGCGGGAGAGCCGCTCGCAGATCGCGACGCCGCGCACGCTGTTGCCGTGCGCGTCCAGCCGCGGGGACACGGTGGCGAGCCCGAGCTGGCCGGGCAGTGCGCCGAGCAGCCCGCCCGCGACGCCGCTCTTCGCCGGGATGCCGACCCGGACCAGCCAGTCCCCCGCGCCGTCGTACATGCCGGAACCGGCCATCACCGACAACGTCCGGCGGGCCACCGCGGCCGGAACGACCCGCCGCCCGGTGACCGGATGGACGCCCGCATTGGCCAGCGTCGCCCCCATCACCGCCAGATCGCGGACGGTCACCAGCACCGCGCACTGGCGGGTGTAGCCGTCGACGACCTCGGCGGCCGGCGCGTCGAGCACCCGGTAGTTGCGCAGCATGTGCGCGATGGCGAGGTTCCGGTCCGCGGTGTCCATCTCCGACCGGTACACCGACTCGTCGATCGACAACCGCCGCCCCGCCAGCTCGGAGAAGAACTCCAGCACCCGGTCGACCCGCGCGGCACCCGTCGCGTCCGGCCCGCGCAGCAGGTGGTGCACCGCGATGGCGCCTGCGTTGATCATCGGGTTCTTCGGGCGGTGCGTCCCGCCCTCCAGCGACAGCTCGTCGAACGCCTCCCCGGACGGTTCGACGCCCACCGTCGCGTCCACCACCTCGGTGCCGCGGTCGGCGAGCGCGGCAGCGTAGGCGAACGGCTTGGAAATCGACTGGATGGAGAACTCGACGTCGGCGTCGCCGGCGGCGTAGGTGCGGCCGGCGACCGTGGTCACGGCGACGCCGAGCACCTCCGGATCGGCCGCGGCGAGATCCGGGATGTAGTCGGCGACGGCGCCGGAGCGATCGGCTGCGACGCCGTCGAGAACCTCGGCCAGGTACTCGGGGACGGGGGTGCGCATCAGCCGCCACCACCCGATGCGGCGGCGCTCTGCTGCTCCCACATCGAGAGCACCACGGCGACCACGAACAGCTGCACCGGCAGGCTCAGCCCGGGCAGCTCGGCCTCGGCCCCGCCGCGCCACCAGCTCAGCTTGCGGATCGACCCGATGGCCTGCTCCCCCTCGACGAGCAGCTGCTCGGAACTCCACATCGACGCCCGCCGGAACCGGTACGAGCGCCCGTCGGCGGTGACGGTCCAGTGCTTGCGCGCGACCCGCTCGGCCGTGGCGACGACCCGGTCGGCACCGTCGGTGGTGTCGGTCATCGTGTAGGTGCCACCCCAGCGCCCGGCCCGGATCTCGTGGTCCCGGCCGTCGATCGTCATCCGGCCCCCGGAACGCCACCAGTGCGAGCTGAAGCTGCTGACCGGGGCACCGTCCACGGTGAACTCGTAGGCACCACGCCACGGGCTGGTCTTCTCGGCGCGTAACACGTGGCGTATCGAACCATCGGCCGCCGCCGGAGCACCAGCTCCGCCGGCGAGCCCGGGGACGCCCCGCCGGCTCTCATCCCGGCGCGGCGAGCCCGGCCACGGTGCGCCGCAGCTCGTCGGTGGCCGCGACGATCCGGGGATTCTCCTCGGCGCCCCGGCGCGTGCACACGACGATCTTCCGTTGCGGGACGTTGCGCCCGCTGAGCGGGACGCGCACCGCACCGGGATGCGGCACCGTGATCGCGATCCGCGGGACCGCGGCGATCCCGAGCCCCTGCCCCACCAGCGCGGTGACCGCCGTCAGCTCCTGCGCGAAGTGCACCACGCGCGGCGAGTACCCGACCGCCCTGGTGGCCGCGAGCAGCTCGGTGTAGGAGTCCTGGTGGCGGCGGCCCGAGATCCACTCCTCGCCCTCGGCGTCCACCATCGTGACCGAGTCCAGCTCCGCGAAGCGATGGCCGACCGGCACGAGCAGGTCGATGGGATCGTCGATCAGGTCGGCGACCGCGACCAGTTCGCGGTCCACCCGGGCGTCCTCGCCCGCGACGTAGATCCCGACGTCGATCGCGCCGCTCTCCAGCCTGCGCAGGACGTCGTGCGAGTAGATCTCGTGCGCGGTGGGGTCCAGGCCGGGGTGCCGGGAGCGCAGCGCCCGGACCGTGGGCGCGACCAGGGTGGAGACCGCCGTCGGGAACCCGCCCATCGGGAGGGGACCGCTGAGCTGCCGGGCAGCGGCCGCGGTGTCGCTCAGCGCCATCTCCCACTGGGCGTTCATCGTCCGGGCGTGTTCGACCAGCCGGTTCCCGGCCGCGGTCAGCCGGACCCGGCGCCCGTGGCGTTCCAGCAGGGCGACGTCGAGCTCGGCGGCGAGCTCCTTGAGCTGCTTGGACACTCCGGAGGGGCTCCGGTGGAGTGCCTGCGCGGCCGCGGTGACGGTTCCGTACTCGCAGACGGCGATGAGCAGCTGCAACCGCGCGTCGATCATGCACCAATGGTGCACGGTCACGTGCAGAACATGCACCTGGAATCGGCCCTGCCGGGGGCGTACAACGGAGGGTGCCGGGCCGGACGGGCCCGGTGCCCACACGCCGCGACCTGCGGACCTCTGCACCACCACCGCGCCCGCGACCCTGTGGTGCCCACCTCCGGTCACCACCGTGCACGACCGTGCCCACGATCCTGGAAGGGACACCGAACCATGCCCACGACCGTCACCACCACCACACCGGCCGAGCAGACGCCCCGGCCGACCCCGTTCGGCAGCGTCATCAGCCGCATGCGACGGACACTGCGCGAGGTCGCGACCGGGATCGACACCTGGAGCGCGATCCGGCACGGAGTCGTCCCGCTCGACGACCGGCGGTCACCGGACGAGCCACGCATCTCCGGCTGACCGCACGTGCCGGGGCCCCGGCCGGGACACCGCCCGACGCCGTCGTCAGCGGTTCCCGCTGCAGGAGACCGCGGAGAAGTCGCCCTCCGCCGACTCCTCCGATACGACGGCACCGTCGACGAGGATCCGGCAGGAGATCCGACCCGACCCGCCGGCGGCGCTGACCGAGTAGTCGGTGGGCTCCGCCTCCGCCGGTGAGCTCCGCTGCCAGGGAAGCTCGGCTCCGGACACCTGGGCGACCGACGTCCCCCGGCCGATGGTGATCGTGTCCGCCGACCCCGATCCGGTCACCTCGAAGGTCACCTCGGTCGGCGCAGGCTCCGGGGCGGTCTCGACCGCCGGTGCGACGGCGGGTTCCTCGTTCCCGGCCGAGGCGGTCCCGGACGCGGCCGTCATCCCGGTCCTGGCGGGGGCGGGGCGGGCGTCCTCGCCCCCGAGGACGGCCCATCCGAGCGGGATCGCAGCGGCGAGCGCCGCGGCGGCGCCGACCACCCACGGCCAACGCCGGCGGCCGGTGTCACGGACGGCCCGGCTCCCGGCCGGGCCGGATCCCGTGTCCCGGTCGCCCGGCTGCCCGGGGTCACGCGCGCTGCGCCGGTCGGGGTCCCGCTCCGCGCCGTGCCCGGCGCCCCCGTCTACGTGCGGCCCGGGCTCGTCGTGCCCGGCGTCCCCGTCGACGTCCCGCTCGGGCTCGCCGTACCCCGCGTCCCCGTCGACGTACGGCCCGGGCTCGCCGTACCCCGCGTCCCCGTCGACGTACGGCCCGGGCTCGTCGTACCCGGTGCCGCCGGCCACGTGTCCGGGACCGTACGTCCGGTGAGCCGATCGGCCCCGGTGCACCCACAGGTCGTCCGGCCGGGCCGGGTCGGCGCCGTGACCGCCGGCACTCCCGGTGCCACGGCCCCGTCCGGTGAGCTCCCCCGCGGCGAACCCGATCGTGTCCTCGTGCTCGGGGGCCGCTCGGTGGCGCCCACTGCGGTCGAGCGCCCCGGCGGGGCCGGGTGAGCGCGCGGGCGCCCCGGCCGGTCGCCTGCTGCGCGGATGTGGTGTCGCCGGCTGCTCCGGCGCGCGGCGCCGCCCGCGCCGCGGCCCGTCGTCGACCCGGGCGGGCCACTCCAAATGGTAACTCTCCGTGATCAAATCCGGCGCGCCGGAGGCGGCGGCGACGGTGTCCGACCACGGGTCGCGGCCCACCGAGGTCGGGTCCGCGGGCCCCCGATCCGCCCCGAACACCACCCCCGCGGCGAGCTCGTCGGGCGGGCGATTCCCGACCCACGACCTGGAATCGCCGTACAGATCCCCGCTGACCTCGGCCGACCGGCGTCGGCCGCGCCGGGTCACCGGAGTCCGCTCCTCGTCGAGCATCCAGCGACCCTCGTCCGGGTTCCACCTCGGTCCTGACACGACGCCCCCCCTCGGTTGCCGTGACGTTTCAACGACTCGGCCGCCCGCCAGTTACGGAACGCGGTCGACGGGCCGGCGTGCGCGGTACCGATCGGCCCTGTCGGCGACCCGTTCGGACGCGCCGGGACGAGGTGTCGCGGGACGCAGGACGCGAGACGCGGCAGAGCCGATGACCTGCACGGGTGGCTCGTC
Organism: Pseudonocardia sp. NPDC049635; assembly: GCF_040659795.1. Taxonomy (NCBI): domain Bacteria; kingdom Bacillati; phylum Actinomycetota; class Actinomycetes; order Pseudonocardiales; family Pseudonocardiaceae; genus Pseudonocardia; species Pseudonocardia sp. NPDC049635. Next base: position 252,300 of record NZ_JBFAON010000004.1, on the reverse strand, counting down.
GCGGCCTCCCCGGCCCGACGGGCCGGGCCCGGCCGACGGTGCGGCACCAGGGCGCCGCCTCTCCGGGTCCGGTTCCGGGCCGGACCGCAGCCGGCGCCCGATCCGGCACAGGACGTCGAGCTGGGCCGGGTTGTAGAGGTCACGGGCCGCCTCCCGGACCGTCCGGGCCGCCGCCGTCGAGCCCGTGACCGCGTCCCACAGCTCGGGCACCCCGGCACGCACCGCGGCACCCCGGGACAGCAGGCGGTCCGCGAGGTGCTCCCGGGTCGGCTCGTCCGCGTCGGCGGGCAGCTGGTCGAACGCCACCGTCGCCGGGTCGGGCGGATGCTCCTGCAGCGTGCCGACCAGGGCGGCGACGACACGGGGGCCGAGCACCCGGCTCACCACCACCAGCAGGGAGCGGCCCGCCGCGGACAGGCCGGCCTCGGCGATCGTCGCCGCCAGTGCGGGCGGGAAATCGGTGGGAGCGCAGAGGTTCAGGATCTCGCGCACCTCGACGCGTGTGCGGCGGACCCGCTCGAGGGTCCGGGTGAGCTGCGCGTCGAGATCGCGCAGCGCCTCGCGCGGGTGCTGATCGGCGTCACCCAGCTCGGCGATCTGGGTCAGGGAGAAACCGAGGTCGGCCAACCGCTTGATCCGCAGGGTCCGCACGAGGTGGTGGACGCCGTACCGCTTGTAGCCGTTGCCGCAGCGCTCGGGCTCCGCGAGCAGGCCGACGTCGTGGTAGTGGCGTACCGCCCGCGCCGTGGTGCCGGCGAGCTCGGCGAGCTCACGTGTACTCCAGGCCACGATCTTCCTTCCTGTGCATCGGACCGGCACCGGTCAGAGGTGGGTGATCAGCCGTTCGCGGTCGTCCTCCGACAGCCCGCCCCACACCCCGTGGACCTCCCGGTTCACCAGGGCGTGGACGGCACACGGCTGGCGGACGGGGCACCCGGCGCAGATGAGCTTCGCTGCCCGCTCACGTCTGCTCCGGGCCGAGGCGGGCTCGTTCTCGGGCGCGAAGAACACCTCGCACCCCATGGCGCGGCACGCCGCCCGTGGTTGCCACGACCCGAACGACTCGGAGATGGTGGCCGGGTCGACGAGGGTCGGCGCGGCCGCCTGTGCTGCTGACATGCCGCAAGCTTCGCGGGGCCCCCGGCTCACTCGCGTCGGTAAAGTTCCCTGATTCGACCGGCTCGTGCGGGCGACGGCCCGCGGGATCGACGGGGCAGCCCCGTGCCGGGCCGGGACGACGCCCGCTGCCGGCTCGCGGCCCGATCCGGCGGGCGGATGGGGACCGTCCGCGACGTGGGCAGCCGCGCCCGGCGGGCCCACGGCGGGGCGCGTCGTTCCCCTCCCGGTGCGGGCACGGGTCTGGCGGATCACCGTCGCATCGGTAAAAATCACCTATATCGGGGCGAACCGATCCCACCGGGAGCCACACTGACTGACCTCGTTGGCCGGAGCGCGGAGCGCGAGGTGGTCGAGAATCTGATCACCCGGGCGCACGCGGGGCACAGCGGCGCCCTCGTCGTACGGGGAGAGGCCGGGATCGGGAAGTCCGCGCTGCTCGAGCACGCCCGCAGCGCCGCGATCGCCTCCGGGTTCCGGGTGGAGAGCTCGGCCGGGGTGGAGTCCGAGACGCAGTTCGTGTTCGCCGGCCTGCACCAGCTCTGTGCGCCGCTCCTGGAGCGTGCGAGCGCACTCCCCGAACCGCAACAGGCCGCTCTGGGGGTGGCGTTCGGGCTGCGCACCGGTGCCGCACCCGACCGGTTCCTGGTCGGGCTCGCCACCCTCAACCTGCTCGCCGAGGTCGCCGAGGACGGCCCGCTGCTGTGCCTGGCCGACGACGCGCACTGGCTCGACCAGGCCTCCGTCGAGGTGCTGGCCTTCGTCGCCCGGCGGCTGGAGGCGGAGCGGGTGGCGTTGGTGTTCGCGCTGCGCGACCCCTCCGACCGCGACGTCCCGGCGTTCACCGGACTGCCCGAACTGGGTCTGGCCGGTCTCGGCGACGCCGAGGCCAGGGAGCTGCTGGCGTCGGTCTTCCACGCGCCGCTGGACGGCCGGGTCCGCGACCGGATCGTCGCCGAGGCCCGCGGCAACCCGCTGGCGCTGCTCGAGCTGCCCCGCAGCGGGCAGCCGGTACAGCTGGCGGGCGGGTTCCAGCTGCCGGACGTGCTGGGCGTCCCGCGGCGCGTGGAGGACGGTTTCCGGCAACGGTCGGGCAGTCTGCCGGCGCAGACCCAGTCGCTGCTGCTGGTGGCCGCCGCCGAGCCGACCGGCGACGCGGAGCTGTTGTGGCGGGCGATCGACCACCTGGGCATCGCCCGCGACGCGGCCGCACCCGCGGAGGCCGCCGGGCTGATCGAGATCGGCGCCCGGGTGCGGTTCCGCCATCCGCTGGTGCGCTCGGCGATCTACCGGGCGGCCACCCGGCCGGAGCAGCGCCGCACCCACGGCGCGCTCGCCGCCGTCACCGACCCGCGGACCGATCCCGACCGGCGCGCCTGGCACCGTGCACAGGCGGCGCTGGGAACCGACGAGGCGGTCGCCGGTGAGCTGGAGCGCTCGGCCGACCGAGCACGTGCCCGCGGCGGGTCGGCCGCCGCGGCCCTGTTCCTGAAGCACGCTGCCGACCTCAGCCCGGACCCTGCCCGCCGCGCGGGTCGCGCGTTGGAGGCCGCGTACGCCAAGCACGAGTCCGGGGCGTCCGAGATGGCCTCGTCGTTGCTGAGGATCGCCGCGGCCGGCCCGCTGGACGCACTGCAGAGTGCCCGCCTCGAACTGCTGCGCGCGCAGATCGCGTTCCATCTGACGCGTGGTAGCGAGGTGCCGGGCATGCTGCTGGACGCGGCCAAGAAGCTGGCACCGCTCGACGCCGCGCTGTCCCGCGAGACCTACCTGCACGCGCTCGACACGGCCATCATCACCGGCGGTCTCGGCGGAAGTCGCGGTGTGGCCGAGGTGGCCCGGGCGGCCCAGGCCGCCCCACCGCCACCCGGCCGGCCCGGGCCCGCGGACCTCCTGCTCGACGGGCTGGTGACCACCTACACCCGGGGCTTCGCAGCCGGGGTGCCCGAGCTGCGTGTGGCGTTGGACGCCTTCTGCACCGACGAGGCGACCGCCGAGACCCCCGGCTGCAACGACACCCGACGCTGGCTGTGGCTGGCCAGCCGCACCGCGCTGACCATTCTCGACGACGACCGGCTCTGGGCACTGTCCCGGCTCAACGTCCGGTTGGCCCGCGAGACCGGTGCGCTGGCCTCGCTCCCGGCCGCGCTGCTCTACCTCTCGTCGGTGTCGGTGCTCGCCGGTGAGCCGGGCCGGGCAGCCGAGCTGATCGCGGAGGAGGCTGCGATCAGGCAGGTCACGGGCGGGGTGCCGCTACGCTTCGGCCGGCTGGTGCTGGCCGCCTGGCGCGGGGACCGGACGGAGGCCGCCGAACTCCACGCCGCCGCCGTCCACGAGGCGAGTACCCGCGGCAACAGCGCCGAGGTCTCGCTCGCGGAGCACGCCATGGGTGTGCTGCACAACGGGACGGGTGACTACGCGGCGGCGCTGGCGGTCGAGGAACGGGCGTGTGCCTCCCTGGAACCCCCGCACAGCAGCCTCGCCCTGCCCGAGCTCGTGGAGGCCGCGTCCCGAGCCGGCCGACCGGAGCGTGCAGCCGCCGCGGTGCAGGAACTCATCACCCGCGCCGACGCGGGCGGCACCGACTGGGCGATCGGGCTCGTGGCCCGCTCGCGGGCGCTGACCAGCGACGGAGCCGTCGCCGAGGACGCCTACCGAGAAGCGATCGAGCGGCTCGGCCGGTGCCGGCTGGTCGTCTACCTCGCCCGCACCCACCTAGTCTACGGCGAGTGGCTGCGTCGCGAGGGGCGCCGCCGGGAAGCCCGCGACCAGCTCCGTACGGCCCACGATCTCCTGACCGAGATGGGCGCGGGGGCGTTCGCCGCGCGCGCCGCCCGCGAGCTGCGCGCCACCGGGGAGCGTCCACGGGCCCGCGCCGCCCGGCCGACCGACGCGCTCACCGCCCACGAACTGCAGGTCGCGCGGCTGGTGGCCACCGGAGCGACCTCCCGGGAGGTCGCCACGCAGCTGTTCCTCAGCCCGCGCACGATCGAGGCCCACCTGCGCAGCATCTACCGCAAGCTGGGCATCTCCTCCCGCCGCCAGCTCAGGGAGCTGCAGCTTCCCTGAATGGGCGGGAGGAGGCCTTCAGACGCGGTCGCTCGCGCGCGTCTCGCGATGCCCTTCGTGCTGGGCGCAGTGTGCGCAGCAGAAGAACTCGGTGTCGCTCTCCACGCCGTGCCCGATCACCCGGCACCCGCAGTGCGCGCAGGTCGGCGCCAACAGGTGGATGGCGCACTCGAAGCTGTCGAAGGTGTAGCTGCGCCCTTCCAGACGGACCTCGAAGGCCCGGTGGTAGTCGTTGCTGCAGACGTCGCAGGTCGCCATGGGGTCGGTTCTCCCTACCGTCGCGTTCACAGGACCGTCGACGCCTACCCGCCACGGCCCGATACATGCATCGGGCCGAATGCGGGCGGGCGCGGGTGCCGGTGTCAGTCCGTGGGGGCGGCCACCACGTAGTCGTCCGGCACCGGTTGCCCGGTGAGATGGGCGTCGAGGATCTCCCGGACACCGTCGACGATCCGTTCCTGCGCTTCCACCGTCATGCCCGAGTAGTGGATCGTCATCGCGTGCCGCGGCATCGCGCGCCACGGATGGTCGGCCGGTGCGGGCTGCGGGTACCAGGTGTCCCCGGCGTACCCACCGAGCTGCCCGGATGCGCAGGCCTCCCGGACCGCCTCGGCGTCGGCGATCGCGCCGCGGGCCGTGTTCACCAGCCAGGCTCCCCGTTTCATGGTGGCGAGCCGGTCGGCGTCGAACAGGGTGCTGCTCTGCGCGGTCAGTGGCATCGCCACACAGACCACGTCGCAGGTGCGGACGAGGTGGTCGAGGCGCGCGTAGCGCACCCCGAGCGTCGCCTCCTCGGCCGGGCTCCGCCTGCTCCGGGTGTGGTAGAGCATCGTGACGTCGAAGGGTTTGAGGCGCAGCGCGGTGCGTGCGCCGATCGCGCCGAGCCCGAGCAGCCCGACGGTCTTGCCCTCCAGGTCGTGCGCCTCCTGCGCGGCGGCCGCGACGTCCCACTGCCCCTCGACGGCCTGCCGGTGGGCCGGGACGAAGTTGCGCACCAGGGCGAGGATCTGCAGGACGTTGTGCTCGGCGACGCTGACCACGTTCGACCCCGTCACCTCGGTGACCGTGACGCCGTGCGCGGTCGCGGCGTCGACGTCGACGTGGTCGGAGCCGACCCCCGCGGTGATCACCAGACGGAGCCGACCGGCGGCCGCGATCCGGTCGCGGTCGAGATACACCGGCCAGAACGGGGTGGTGACCAGTACCTCGGCGTCGGCGAGCTCACGATCGAGCCCGTCGCCGGTGGCGCTCGTGGTGACCAGCTCGTGGCCCTCGTCGGCGAGCCGTTCCCGCAGGTCCAGACCGCGCGCCGCGCTCACCGGCACGTCCGGGTGCTGCTCGGGCCGGTCGTCGGGATACAGCGCTGCGAGAACCTTCATGGGGGCCTCCCCGGGTGGACGGATCCTGTCGGGCAGCGCCTACCCGCCCGGTCCACGGGCAATCGCCGGCGGGCGGCGGGCGGTCGCGCGCGGGGGCCACGACCGCGGTGCGTTGCGGCGCCACTCTCAGAATTGAGACCTCCGCCACCCCCGGGACGGGATGGGATCTGACGGACGGCGAACGGCGGTCGACCCGACCGCCCCACGCCGCGATCTCGACGGTGACAGGTGACGGTCCGGGTTGCCCGCGTCTGCTCGTGGGCACCCCGGACCGCCCCGACGTCGAGATGTCCGGCCGACGGCAACGACGACGTAGGGAGTCGGAAAGTGGTTTCGCAGCAGGTCAACGGTATCGGCCGAGCCGCGTACGGTCTCTGGCTGACACCGGAGGCCACCATCGAGTCGATGCGCACCGGTTTCGACGGCATGTGCCCCGAGCCCCCCGCCGACGCGGTGGTGGCCGAGGGGCGCGTCGGAGACGTCCCCGGGAAGTGGGTGTCGGTTCCCGAGTCCGGTTCGACGGTGGTCGTGCACTTCCACGCCGGTGGCTACCTCATCGGATCCTCGACGAGCCACCGCGACATGGCCGCGCGGATCGCCCGCGCCGCAGGTGCCCGGGTGTTCCTCCCGGACTACCGGCTGGCACCGGAGAATCCCGCTCCCGCTGCGCTGGAGGACGCACTCGCCGTCCACCACGGTGTACTCGCCGACGGGACCGCCCCGGCCGATCTCGTCGTCTCGGGCGACTCGGCCGGTGGCGGGCTGGCGTTGTCCCTGCTGGTCTCGCTGCGCGATGCCGCTGCGCCGTTGCCCGCGGCGGCGTTCCTCTGCTCACCGTGGGCCGACCTGACCCTCTCCGGTGACTCGATGGAGGGCCGGGCGGCGGCAGACCCGCTGGTCTCCCGCGAGGTGCTGCAGGGGATGGCCGACGGCTACCTGGGCGGGACCGGGATCCCGGCCACCGACCTCCGGGTCTCCCCGCTGTTCGCCGACCTGTCCGGGCTGCCTCCGCTGCTGGTCCAGGCCGGCACCAGCGAGGTGCTGGAGGACGACGCCGTTCGCATCGTCGACCGGGTACTCACCGCCCGCGGGGACGCCACCCTGCAGCTCGGCTACGAGATGGTGCACGTCTATCAGATGTTCGCCGACCGGATCCCCGAAGCCGCGGACGCGATCGAACGGATCGGCGCGTTCGTCCGGGCGCACGCCGGTCGCACCGTCCCCGCCGTCCCCGCCGCTCCTGGCGGCGTCGGGGCGATGCAGATCTGAAAGGGAACACACGATGACCGCAACACCCACCGCTGCCGCCGAGACCGATCGGCGGCCCGGCCCGCAGGAGCTCGTCGCCCGCGCCGAGGCGCTCGTGCCCACGCTGCGCGACCGGGCCCGGGGCGCCGAGCAACTGCGGCGCATCCCGGACGAGACGATCACCGATCTCACCGAGGCGGGCCTGTTCAACGTGGTCAGCCCGCGCAGCGAGGGCGGCTACGGCTACGGGCTGACCGAGCTCGGGACCCTCACCCGGATCCTGGCGAGGGGTTGTGCCTCCACCGCGTGGGTCTACTCCTTCCTCGTGGTGCACAACGTGTCCATCACCCAGGATCTCCGGCACCTGCTCAACGGGGGCCCGTTCGCCCCGGCCGCCCTGTCCGCCGGGCACCAGGCCACCCCCTCCGGGACGGCCGTCCCCGTGGACGGCGGCTGGCGGGTCACCGGCACCTGGCCCTTCGCCAGCGGGATCATGAACGCCGACCACGTCCTGTTCGTGACCACCGAGGAGCGCCCCGAGGGCGCGGACCCGGTCGTGCTCGGCCTGTGCGCGGACGTGGCCGACACCGAGATCATCGACATCTGGCACATGGCCGGCATGCAGGCGACCGGCTCGAACACCTTCAGGCTGCAGGACCACTTCATCCCGTCCGACCGGCAGTGGACGGCCTTCGGGCAGGAGCGTCTGTCCCCGGCGGACCCGGACGACGACCGCCCGCTCGAAGGCTTCTCGATCATCCGGATGTTCGACGTCCTGCTCGCCGCCGTGGCGGTCGGGTGCGCCGAGGCCGCGGTCGAGGACTTCGGCAGGCGGATCCACACCCGGGTCGTCGGTTTCGGCCTCGGTCCGCAGCGCGAGCACCCGGAGGCGTGGGGCCGTTACGGTCAGGCCGTCACCGAGGCCAGGATGGCTCGCACCCTGTGGGACAGGTCGCTGCAGGTCGTGTCCGATCTGGCCGATCGCGGCGAGAAGGCCGATGTGCAGACCGCCGCCGAGCTGCGCATGGCGTCGCCCCGCATCTGCCAGGTCGCCCGCGACGCGGTGCAGATCGTCGTCGAGGGCTCGGGATCGAGCGTCTTCCACCTCGACGACCCGTTGCAGCGCCAGCAACGTGACATCAACTTCCTGAAGAACCACTCCTACCTGCACCCCGACGGTGCGTTCGTCCCGGCCGGGGCAGCCCTGCTGGGGCTGGCCGGCCCCGTCGACGGGCTCCTGCTCATCTGACCGTCGCCGACGCACGGTCCCCGGCCGGGCTTGCGGCCCGGCCGGGACCGTGTTCATCCTGGCTCACCTCGGTACGTCCCGGAGGCAGCCGGTTCGAGCGCGGACGCTCGCGTCCGCGCACAGTCGTGGCAAAGGAGTCCCGGCACATGACCCCCCACGAGCCGCGCTGGGGCCCGCGGTCACGCCGTCGCACCGAGGTCGCCCGTGAGTTCCTGCTGCGTTCCACCCGTGCGATCTCCGAGCTGCCGGCCGCACCGGAGGTTCGCGGCGAGATCACGTCGTCGTGGCGCCGGTCCCAGCTCAGCGGGCTCGACCCGGACCGCAGCCCGCTCCTGCCGCACGACCCCGCGCGGGAGGGCCATCCCCGGCTGGTGCACGCCGCCACCCCGGTCCTGGAACGGTTGAGCGCGCACCTCGACAACACCGCGATCAGTCTCGCGGACAGTTCGTCCTGGCTGCTCTGGCGACGGGCGGCCGATCGCCGGCTGCTCACCGGTCTCGACCGGATCCAGGCCGCACCGGGTTCGCTGCTGGCCGAGGACGTGGCCGGGACCAACGGCCTGGGCACCGTCCTCGAGGTCGGGCGTCCGGTGATGGTCGCCGGGCCCGAGCACTTCTTCGACGGGATGGGGGACTTCACCTGCGTGGGGGTCCCGGTACGCGACCCGCTGAACGGCCGGCTGGAGGGAGTCGTCGCGCTCACCTGCCACTACCGGGACACCAACGAGCACCTGCTGCCGCTGGTCATCGACGCTGCCAGGGAGATCGAGGACCGCCTCCGGAACAGCACCTCCTCCACCGAACGCGCCCTGTTCGACGCGTTCCTGCGCAGTTCCCGCTCCCCCGCGATCGCCGTGGCGTCGATGAACGACGAGTACCTGTTCACCAATGCACGAGCGGCCCAGCTGTTCGAACCGTCGGACCACGCACGGCTCTGGCACTGGGCGCAGGACGCGCTGCGCAGCGGACGATCGCTGAACCGCACCGTCACCCTCAGCGGTGGCGAGGATCTCGACGTCAGATGCAGTCCGGTGACCGACGGCACCGGCCCGGCCGGGGTGCTGCTCACCATGCGCCCGAGCCGGGCGGGAGCTGCGTCGGCCAGGTCGTCGACGGTGGGTTCGACGTCCATGCCTGCCTGGGACCAGGCCGTCGAGGCCGGGTGCCGGCTCGCCAGGGCCTGGCGGCGGATCGCCGTGACCGGCGGCCCCGGAGCCGGGAAGGCCACACTCGCTCGTGCGATCCATGCGGCCGCACTCGGCGACACGACGCTCGTGGAGCTCGATCTCGCCGCCGACGGCCTCCAGCGGTTCGCCTGCGACCGCGGTGACACCTCGACGACCTTCCTGATCCGTCATGTCGACGGGCTGCGGCGGCACGAATCGCTCGAGCTCGCGACGCTCGTCGAACGCGCACAGGCGCACGTCCTGCTGGCCGTGGACCCGGCCTCGGTGGATCCGACGCTCCGGAGCCGGCTGCTCGACCGGACCGACGGGGAGGTCGCGATCCCCAGCCTCCGCGACCGGAGGCAGGACCTGCCCGGCCTCACCGAGACGCTGCTCCGGGACCTCGGACCCACCGGCCGGGGGCGCCCCCCGCGCTGTTCGTCCGAGGCACTGATGGCCCTCATGAGCCACGACCTGCCCGGCAACACCGCGGAACTCCGGCGTGTACTGGCCACCGCTCTGGCGGCCGGTACCGGCCGGGACATCACCGTCGACGACCTTCCCCCGTCCCATCGCACGGTGTCCCGGCAGGGCCGCCGGCTCATCGCGCTCGAGGAGGCGGAACGCGCGACCGTCCGCGCCGCCCTGGAGACGAGCAACTGGAACGCCGAACGCGCGGCCGCGAGTCTCGGCATATCGAGAGCGACGATCTACCGGAAGATGCGGGTGCTCGCCATCCGGAGGCCCCTGCACCGGTGAGCCCGAGGGGCGATGCGGTGTCATCCGCCCGAGGCTGCCGGGGTCGAACACGAGAAGCTGTCCGCGTCGGCGACCGCGTTCGACCTCGGACCGTCCGTGGCGGCGCGGGACCGGACCCGAGCGGTGATCAGCCGTTGGGGTCTGCCGGCGGGTGGGGACGCCGACCCGTCCGCGCGGGAACGGTCGAGCAGGAGCGTCAGTGGCGAGCGCGCGCCACCCGGGTCACGCCACCGCGCGGGCGCGGAAGGTACGACGGTAGGCCGTCGGGGAGACCCCCAACTCCTCCCTCAGGTGCAGTCGCATCGATCCGGTGGTGCCGAAACCCGCCTGCTCCGCGACCTCGTCGATCGCGAGGTCGGTCCGTTCCAGCAGGACGCAGGCCCGCTCGACCCGTCGCTGGGTGAGCCACTGCCCCGGTGACGTGCCCATCTCGTCGCGGAAGCGCCGGCTGAACGTCCGGACGCTGGTGGACTCGCAGGCCGCCAGCTCCCGCAGCGTCACCGGTCGGTGCAGGTTCTCCAGGGCCCACGCCCGCGCCCGGGCGGTCGAGGAGACGGCGGGTTCGGGTACCGGACGGCGCAGGTACTGTGCCTGCCCGCCGTCGCGGTGCGGGGGAACGACGGTGCCTCGCGCGACCTCGTTGGCGACCGCCGCACCATGGTCCGAGCGGATCATGTGCAGGCAGAGGTCGATGCCTGCTGCCTCCCCGGCCGAGGTCAGCACTCCGCCGGACTCGGTGTAGAGGACATCGGGGTCGAGGTCGACCTCGGGATACAGCTCGCGGAACAGCGCCGCACACTTCCAGTGCGTGGTGGCCGGGCGCCCGTCGAGCAGGCCCGCCGCCGCCAGCACGAACGAGCCGGTGCAGATCGACGCGATCCGCGCGCCGGGTGGTATGCGCGCCAGCGCATCGGCCAGCCCGACCGGTGGCGGTGCGGGCACGTAGTCGAGATCGGACGCCGGGACGATCACGGTCTGCGCCGCGTCGAGCGCCTCCGGTCCGTGCTCGACCAGGACGGGCACGTCGGCGTCCGTGCGGACCGGCCCGGGAACGAGCGTGCAGGTCACGATCTCGTAGAGGGGCCGGTCGAGGTCGTCGCGGGCCTGACCGAACAGGCGATGGACGATGCCGAGCTCCATCGCGAGCAGACCGTCCCGGACGAGCACGACCACCCGGTGCGCCGCGACCACCATGGCCTGATCCTCGCACATGTTGGCTATCAGGCCACTGGGTTCGGCGGCCGCTCGTGCGCACGATCGGAGGCATGAACATTTTCTGGGTCGTTGCGCACCCCGAACCGCGTTCGTTGACCGGCATGCTGGCCCGGGAGGGGCGCGGATCGGCGGAGGAGATGGGCCACCACGTCCGGGTGTCCGACCTCTACGCGATGCGGTGGGACCCGGTCGTCACCGGTGACGACTACGGTCACCCCGCCGACGAGCGGCTCGTCGTCGCCGACGCGTCACGTCGTGCGTACGAACGTGACGGTCTGCCGGCCGACGTGCGTGCGGAGCAGGAGAAGCTCCGCTGGGCCGATGCCGTCGTCCTCCAGTTCCCGCTCTGGTGGTTCGGCATGCCGGCGATCCTCAAGGGTTGGGTCGACCGCGTGTTCGTCGAAGGCTTCGCCTACGGCGTGCGGGGGCCCGACGGGCGGACCCGTCGCTACGGCGACGGCCTGCTCGCCGGCAAGCGCGCCCTCGTCGTGACCACCGCCGGTGGCCCGTCACCGACCTTCGGGCCCCGGGGGATCAACGGGAGCATCGAGGAACTGCTGTTCCCGCTGCTGCACGGCGTGCTCTTCTACGTCGGAGCCGACGTGCTGCCGCCGATGCTGGTCGCCGGCGCCGACCGGCTCACCCGGCAGGACGGGGAGCGGGCCCGCGCCGAGCTCCGCGACCGGCTGTCCCGGATCGGCACCCAGGAGCCGCTCCCCTACCGCGCGCAACACGGAGGCGACTACGACGACCGGCTGGTCCTGCGACCGCACATCGCGCCCACCGCGCAGGGGCTCGCCGCCCACTCCTCGTGCGGCATTCCGTCATGAGCCCCGACAGTGCGTACGTGGCGGCGGCCTCGGACAGGCGGGGTGACATCACGGGATGACACCGGGAACAGCTCGCGGATCTCGATGCGCTCGGCGCGCCCACTCGGCGCGGGGCTCCGCTGACCGTCCAGGTCCGGTGATCTCCCGGATGTGTACCCGCGGGGGTGTCGGTGAGGGAAACGCAGGTCAGGCTTCTGAGCTCACGTACAGACTGCGCTTGGAGATGTACTGGACGACCCCGTCGGGCACCAGGTACCAGACCGGCCGCCCCGCGGCCACGCGTGCTCGACAGTCACTCGACGAGATCGCCATCGCCGGCACCTCGACGGTCGTCACCGACCCCTGCGGCAGGTGCCCGTCGGCGAGTTCGTAGCCCGGTCTCGTCACCCCGACGAAATGGGCGTGGCTGAACAGCTCGTCGACCTTGCGCCAGGACAGGATCTGCTGGAGCGCGTCGGCGCCGGTGATGAAGAACAGTTTCGCCTCGGGCATCGCGGCGTGCAGGTCGGCCAGGGTGTCCGCGGTGTAGGTGGGGCCGCGCCGGTCGATGTCGACCCGGCTGACGGTGAAGCGCGGGTTCGAGGCGGTCGCGACGACCGTCATCAGGTACCGGTCCTCGGCGGGCGAGACGTCGCGGTCGGTCTTCTGCCACGGCTCACCGGTCGGCACGAAGATCACTTCGTCGAGGGAGAACCGGTCGGCCACCTCACTGGCCGCCACCAGGTGGCCGTGATGGATGGGATCGAACGTCCCGCCCATCACCCCGATCTTGCGCTGCATCGCCGCAGACTATGTCGCCTCCCCGCCGTGTCACAGCCCGGCACCACCGGGGTAGAGGTGCCGGAACTGCACGCTGATCCGTGGCCCGGACACGGCGACCTTCGGCACACTGTGCTGCCACGTCCGCTGACAGGTCCCGCCCATCACCAACAGGTCGCCCGACGCCAACGGGAACGACACCGACGCCCCGCCCCCGGTCGGCCGCAGCCGCAACGGCCGCGTCGCCCCCAGCGACACCAGCGCGACGACGGCCTCCGGCCGTTCGCGCGCGACCCGGTCGCCGTGCCACGCGACGCCGTCGGCGCCGTCGCGGTAGAGGTTCACCCCGATCTGGGTGAACCGGACCCCGTACCGATCACCCAGCACGGCCGCCATGTCGCGCAGGCGCGCCGGCGGCGCCTCCGGCATGTCCGGCGTCCAGCGATGGGTCAGCCGCGGCTCGTCGACCATCCGGTCGTACATCCGGCGCCGGTGAGCGCGGAACGGGACCGACCGCCGCAGGTGGTCGAACAGCGCGTCCGGTCCGGCCACCCAGCCGGGGCTCACCTCCACCCACGCCCCGTGGGCCAGCTCGTGCCGGAACGGCGCCCCCGCCTCGCAACCGACGGCGGCGAACAGCGATCCCTGCCAGCAGGCGTCCACCTGCCGGAGACTACCCCGAACCGAACATCAGTTCGAGCCCGGCGCCTGGGACGATCGCCGTCGTGGCGACGTCGACCCCGCGCACCGAGGGCGCCGTGCTGTCCTACCTCGGGCTCCGGCGAGCGGTCGGCACGATCGGTATCGCACTGCCGTTCGTGCTGGTCGTCGGTGATCTCGCGTTCGGCGGCGACGGGTTGCGCGACTCGATCAGCAGCTACTACCACTCCCCCGTGCGCGACGTCTTCGTGGGCAGCATGTGCGCGGTGGGGATCTTCCTCTACTGCTACCGCTACGACCGGCCGGACCGGTTGCTGGCGAACGTCACCGGGACGGCGGCGATCGCGGTCGCGCTGCTGCCCACCCGACCGGAGACCGGTGCGACGATCGCCGAGGTCGTCGTCGGATGGCTGCACCTGGTGGCGGCCGCGGTCTTCTTCGTCGGGCTCGCCGTGTTCTGCCTCGACCTGTTCACCCGCGGCGAGGTGCGCAACCCGCGCAAGGCTGCGCGCAACCGGGTCTACCGGATCTGCGGCTGGACGATCATCGCCTGCCTCGTCCTCGCGGGGCTCGACGCCGCGTTCATGCCGGACGCGCTCTCCGCGCGCTGGAACACACTGTTCTGGCTGGAGGCGGTGGCGATCCTGGCGTTCGGGGTCGCGTGGTTCGTCAAGGGCGACACCGTGCTGCGGGACCGGCCGCCGTCGGACCCGGCACCGGCGAGCTGACCGGCGCCGCAGGCGGGCGAACGGCGCCGCCCGCCGGCCGCGACGGTGATCAGTTCGATCGCACGCTCGCAGACCGGGGGCCGTGTGGTCGCCCGGGCGTCCAGGGTGCCCTCCCGGCGCGGCAGCTCGCGGCCCGGGCGGGGCGGACCCACCCGGCAGGGCTGGCACCGCCGGCACGGCTCGCGGTGGCTCACCGGTACCGTCGCCGCCATGCGTGCTCCGGACACTGGTGACCGGGCCCCAGGACCCGCCGGCACCCGCTCCCCCCACGACGGGCCGGACGGCCACCCGGTCGCCCCCGCCGACCACGCGGTGGCTGCCCCGGGCGCCGACGGGGACCGGACCGGGTCGGCCGCGCCCGCCCCGGGGATCCCGGCCGGGCCGTGGCCGACAGTCCGCCCGCCGTCCACCCGCGCGGTGCTCGCGGGGAAGACCGCGGCGGTCCTCGGCGCCGTCTGGTACTGCGTGGTGTTCTCGATCGCCACCGACGTGCTGGCGCGGGCGGAGTACCTGCTGGCCGGTGTGGTGACCGGCGGGGCCCTCTGCGCGCTCGGCGTCGTCCTGCTGTGGCTGTACTCCCCCCGCACGCCGGCCCGGGTCGCACCGGCCCGCGGCCCGGAGATGGGGCTGGCCCGCGACCGGGCCGAGGCCCGCACGGTGCTGCGTTCCGGAGCCGCACCGGACACCGAGCAGCGCAGGCTCGTCGCCGTCGACGTGCAGGCCGATGCCCCGTTGCCGCTGGTCACCGGGGCTACCTTCGCGCCGCTCGGACCACTGGTCGTCGCGGTGGCGAACACCGGCGGGCCACTGCCCTGGCTCGGGCCGGCCACGGCCGGCCTGATCCTGCTCGTGCTCGCCGGACTGGCCTGGCGTACCTGGTCTGCGTACATGCTGCACCGGGTCGCGGACCGCAGGCACACCGTGCCGCGCTTCGCCGGGTCCGGCGCCCCGTGGCGGCCCTGGCCGTGAGCGACCGGCCGGGGCCGGGCGTCACCGCCGCGGTGCAGCCACCCTGCCCGGCGGGCGACCCGCGGGACCGCGGTGCTCAGACCGGGAGCAGTCCCTCGACGACGTCGGCGAGCTGGGTCGCCGTGCGGCACTCGTGCATGGGCAACAGCTCGGCGTACTTCTTCGCCGCGGAGTCGCCGGTCCCCCACATCCGCTGCGGCTCCGGGTTCAGCCAGTGCGCGTGCCGCGCCCGGCCGGTCATCATCGCCAGACCGCGCAGGTTGGGATCGCGGTAGTTCGTGCGGCCGTCGCCGAGCACCAGCAGCGACGTCTTCGGGGTGATCGCCGCGGAGTACTGCTCGACGAAGTCACCGAAGGCGCTGCCGTAGTCGGAGTGTCCGTCGAACGCGGTCAACCGGGCCTCGCGCAGCACCCGCTGCATCACCCCGGTGAGCTCCGCCCCCGGCTCGAACAGCCGGGTCACCTCGTCGGTGCGCTCGACGAACGCGAACACCCGCACCTTCGAGAACTGCTCACGCAGCGCCTGGACCAGCAGCAACGTGAAATGGCTGAAGCCGGCGACGGACCCGGACACGTCACACAGGACGACCAGCTCGGGACGACCCGGTCGCCGCGTGCGGTAGGCGGGCTCCATCGGCACCCCACCGGTCGACATCGAGCGCCGCACGGTGCGCCGCAGGTCCAGCCGGCCGCGGTGCGCGCGCCGGCGCCGGGCGGACAGCCGGGACGCGAGCCGCCGGGCGAGCGGGTGCACGGTGCGGCGCAGCTCGGTGAGCTGGGCGGCGTTCGCGGTGAGGAAGTCGATCCGGTCCGGCTGCCGGGGGGTCGCCGAGCGGGCGACCTGTTCGCGACCGCGCTGCTCGGCGCTCCGGCGGCGGACCTCGTCACGCACCATGTCCCGGAACCGCGCGATCCGGTCCCGGATCTCGCGGCGGCGGACCTCGGAGACGAAGTCCGAGTCGTCCTCGCGGCGCAACCCGTCGAGGATCTGAGCGAGCAGGGTGTCCGGGGAGAGCGCGTTCAGCGCCTGGTAGGCCGACCAGTTGGGTTTCGCGGCCTGCCCGCGCACCCCCTGCCCGGCGGCGCCAGACGTGCCGATCGCCTCGACCGTCGCCCGGGCGAGCTCGCGCAGGGTCTCCTCGTCGCCGTCGCGGAGCAGGTCGGCGAGGATCTCGCGGAGCACGTCGACGTCGACCGGGCCGGTGCCGTCACCGGAGGCGTCGTCCGTGCGCGGTACGTCGACCTCCGACGCCCCGGCCCCCAGCGCGGGCGGGAACCACAGGTCGAACAGCGCGTCGAAGGTGTCGCGCTGACCGGAGCGGCGCAGCAGTGCCGCAGCGAGCCCTTCGCGGAGCTGGTCGCGGTGCAGCAGGTCGAGCGCGCCGAGCACGCGGGCGGCGTCGACCGTCTCCCCCGGCCCGACGGCGACGTGGTGCCGGCGCAGCGCGGACACGAAGTCGACGAGATGCCCGGGCAGGCCGTGCTCGGGGCCGGACGTCGACGGGGCGGTCACGTCCCCATCATGCGCGAGGACACCGACAGAACGCGAGAGACCGACCGAGCGCGAGAAGCCGCCGGAGCGCGACGTCCCGGCCGTGCCGCCGAGCGACGGCCGGGACGTCGTCGTTCACCGCGGTCCCACACCGCGGGGTCATCCCCTGCTCAGCCGAGATCGACCGGGGCCGGGTTCGGGGTGAACGGCCGGTCACCCTCGACCAGCCGCAGCGCGCCCGAACAGTGCGCGGCCTGCCCGATGAAGACGTCGGAGCCGTCGGTGAACACGAAGTTCGCCGGGCACCGGGCGTCGCCGGCGGTGCGGGTCATGGCGCCGGGGGCGACGGTCGCCTCCTCGGGAGCTGCGAAGCCGGGCCCCTCCTGGGCGGACGCCGTCCCGGCCGCCGCGACGGCGAGCGCCAGCACGGCGGCCGCGGTAGCGGCCCGGGCGGCGCGCCGACCCGCCCGCCGCGATGGTGCTGCCTGGGTGCGGCGGTCGCTGTCCGGCACGGCGGTCATCGGCGTCGGGCCTCCGGGGTGGTGTCGAGCGGGGCACTCGGCACAACGGTGGTAGCCGCCCCTCGGTTACGCGCCGCACCGAACACTCGGCCATCTTCACTCCATCGAGGAGTCCCCTCACACGGCCGGACGACTGATCACCACCGTCCGTCCGGCTCAGTTGAGGCGCAGCTCGGCGGCCGCCCGCTCGGCGTCCGAACGGTGCTTGAGCACGACGCCGAGAGTGGCGCGCACGGCGTCGTCGTCGAGGGTGTCGAGGCCGAGGGCCAGCAGCGTGCGCCCCCAGTCGATCGTCTCCGCGACACTGGGAACCTTGCGCAGTTCCATCGCCCGCAGCACCCGCACGGTGCGGACCAGCGCGTCGGTGAGCTGTTCGGTCAGTTCCGGCACCCGGGTGAGCACGATCCGGCGCTCCAGATCGGCGTCCGGGAAGTCGAGGTGCAGGAACAGGCACCGTCGTTTCAGCGCCTCGGACAGCTCACGGGTCGAGTTCGACGTCAGCAGCACGAACGGCCGCCGGTTCGCCGTGACGGTCCCGAGCTCCGGTATGGAGACCTGGAAGTCCGACAGCACCTCCAGCAGCAGGCCCTCGACCTCGACGTCGGCCTTGTCGATCTCGTCGACCAGCAGCACCGTCGGGTCGGTCCGGCGGATCGCCGTGAGCAGCGGGCGCGGCAGCAGGAACTCCTCGGAGAACACGTCGTCGCGGGTGGCGTCCCAGCCCTCCTCGCCGCGACTCGCGGTGATCCGCAGCAGTTGCTTGGCGTGGTTCCACTCGTAGAGCGCGCGGGCCTCGTCGATGCCCTCGTAGCACTGCAGCCGCACCAGCCCGGCGCCGGTCGCCGCCGCCACCGCCTTCGCCAGCTCCGTCTTGCCGACCCCGGCCGGCCCCTCCACCAGTAGTGGCTTGCCGAGCCGGTCGGCCAGGAACACCGTGGTCGCGACCGCCGTGGACGCCAGGTACCCGGCGTCGCCGAGCCGCTCCACGACGTCGGCCACCGAGCCGAACGCGGGCTGGTGGGTCGCGTCGCGTGGGGTCACGGCGATCATCCTGCCCTGCCTACCGGCCCCGTGCCGCCCTCTCCCCGCCGGGGGGGGGGGGGCGGGGCCCCCCCCCCCCCCCCGGCGGGGCTATCTGTTGCGGCGGGCGAACGCCCACGAGGCCGCGGTCAGGAACAACACCGCCGCGCCCGCGCACCAGGCCAGCGCGACCGCCACCGTCGAACCGAGTCCCACCGCCGGGGTGCCGTCGGAGGCCATGCCCACCAGCAGGCCCCGGACCGACTCGATCACCGGCGTCACCGGCTGGACCTCGGCGAAGCCGCGCAACCAGGCCGGCATCGTCTCGGGCGGGACGAACGCGCTGGAGACGTAGGGCAGGAAGAGCATGACGAAACCGAACCCGCCCGCCGCGGCCGGAGTACGCACCACGACGCCGACGAACACCGACACGCAGGTGATGGCCAGGATGTAGGCCGCGACCACGGCCACCGCACCCGCCCAACCGGCCGGGCCGGCGTCGGCCCGGAACCCGATCAGGGCCGCGACGCCGAGCACGATGGCCGTCGTCACGAGGTTGCGCGCCACGCTCGCCAGCACGTGCCCGGCCAGCACCGTCGCGCTGGCGACGGGCATCGACCGGAACCGGTCCATGATGCCGTCCGCCATGTCCTGGGTGACCGCGATCGCGGTGTTGGACGCGCCGAACCCGGCGCAGAGCAGGATCACGCCGGGAGTGGCGTAGGTCAGGTAGTCGGTGCCGACCTCCATCGCACCACCGAACACGTAGACGAACAACAGCATGATCACGGTCGGCATGAGCAGTGCGACGAGCAGCTCGTCGGGATCGCGGCTCGCGAGCCGCAGCGCCCGCCCGGTCATCGTCGCGGTATCGGGGCCGAGCCGCGTCCACCGCGCCTGCACGGGGGCGCTCATGCCGCCAGCTCCCGGTCCCCGCCGGCCGCGCGGCCGGTCAGCGCGAGGAACACGTCGTCCAGGCTGGGCGCGCGGACCTGCCACTGCTCGGGGACGGCGCCGGCCTCCTCGACGCCCGCGAGGACGTGCCGCACGTGGCCGACCGAGCCGTCGGTGGGCACCCGCAGCGTCCGTGAACCCGGGACCGGCAGGTGCAGCGCCGCAGCCACCCTGGTCGCCTCCGGGCCGGTGGCGAAGGTGAGCTCGACACCCGCGTCGCCGACCCGGCTCTTGAGCTGGGCGGCCGTCCCCTCGGCGACCACCCGCCCGGAGTCGATCATCGCGACCCGGTCGGCCAACCGGTCGGCCTCCTCCAGGTACTGGGTGGTCAGGAACAGGCCGGCACCGTCGGCGACGACCTGTTCGATCACCTCCCACATGCCCCGGCGGCTGCGCGGATCGAGGCCTGTGGTCGGCTCGTCGAGGAACAGCACCCGGGGGTGCCGGAGCAGGCCGGCGGCCAGGTCGAGCCGGCGGCGCATCCCGCCGGAGTAGGTGTCCAGCCTGCGGTCCGCGGCCGCGGCCAGGTCGAAGGCCTCGAGCAGCTCGTCCACCCGGGGCCGCACGGCGCGCCGCGCCAGGTGCGCCAGCCGGGCCATCATCGTCAGGTTCTCGCGGCCGGTCAGCTTGCCGTCGACCGCGGCGTACTGGCCGGTGAGGCCGATGACCTCGCGCACCTTCCGGGCCTCGGTCACGACGTCGTGCCCGGCGACCCGGGCGGTGCCACCGTCCGGCCGGGTCAGCGTGCTGAGTATGCGCACGGTGGTCGTCTTCCCGGCGCCGTTCGGGCCGAGCAGGGCCAGCACCTCACCGCGGCCGAGGTGCAGGTCCACGCCGTCGAGCACGCGCACCGAGCGGTAGCTCTTGCGCAGGCCCGCAGCCCGCACGAGCGGATCCGTTCCGGTCATCACCGGTCCCCCTTCTGATTACGGTACAAACTGTTTATAGCACCAGCTGCGTACGGCGGACACCTCCGGTCCCCGGCGATCGGGACAGGGAGGATGGACGGCATGGGCGAGCACGAACCCGATCCCGGCCTCCCGACGACGTTGCGCCGGCTGTGGAGGCGGGAGGACCGGCCGCGGCGGGGGCCGAAGCCCGCACTGAGCGTGGACGCGATCGTGCGGGCGGCCGCCGCGATCGCCGACGCCGACGGGCTCGCGGCGGTGTCCATGGCCCGCGTCGGCGAGGCGCTGGGTTACTCGGCGATGGCGCTCTACCGGCACGTGCAGAGCAAGGACGAGCTGCTGGCGCTGCTCGCCGACCACATCGCCGCGGACCTGACGATGCCCGCGCACACCGGTGACTGGCGGTCCGGGCTGCAGGCCTGGACGCTGGTCCAGATCGAGGCCGTGCTCGCCCGGCCCTGGTTCCTCGATCTCCCGCTGGCCACCGTGCAGCCCGGGCCGAACCGGGTGCGCTGGCTCGACGAGGCGTTCGGCGTCCTGCGGGACGTCGACATCCCCGCCGCCGAGAAGCTGGCGATCATCGGGCTGCTGGCCCAGCACGTGCTCGCCGAGGGCCGGGTGCAGGTCGAGGCGGGCCGGGCCGCGATGGCCGGGGCCCGGCGGGCACGCGGGCTCCCCGATGACGCCCCGATCGACGAGATCTCCGCCGACGAGCTCGCGGCGGCCAACCCGCTGAACGACTTCGAGACCGTGCTGCGCCATCTCGCCGGGCCCACCGACTACCCGCACCTGGCCGAGGCCCTCGCCGGGGGCACGGCCGGGTTCGCCTCCGCCGACCCGCACACCGACATCGACTTCGGGCTGACGATCGTGCTCGACGGCATCGAGGCGTTCCTGCTGCGTCGCACCGCACGGTGACCGCGGACGCGGAACTGTCGGGGGATGGGTGGAGCATGTCGGGCATGACCGATGAGGGGAACGCGGGCGAGGGGGACACTGCGTTGCGGGCGCGGGCGGAGGAGGTGCTCGGGCAGCTGGCCGGTCCGGGCGCCCGGCTGCGCGAGGACCAGTGGACGGCGATCTCCGCACTCGTCGCGCAGCGCCGCCGGGCGCTGGTCGTGCAGCGCACCGGCTGGGGCAAGTCGGCGGTCTACTTCGTGGCGACGGCGCTGCTGCGCGAGCAGGGCGCCGGTCCGACGGTGATCGTCTCGCCGCTGCTGGCGCTGATGCGCAACCAGATCGACGCGGCGATCCGGTCCGGGATCGTCGCGGTCACGGTGAACTCGGCGAACGCCGACGAGTGGGACGAGGTGTACGCCGACATCGCCAACGGCGACGTCGACGTGCTCCTGGTCAGCCCCGAGCGACTGAACAACCCCGACTTCCGGGACCGGGTGCTGCCGAAGCTGGCGGCGAGCGCCGGGATGCTGGTCGTCGACGAGGCGCACTGCGTGTCCGACTGGGGCCACGACTTCCGGCCGGACTACCGGCGGCTGCGCACGCTCATCGCGGAGCTGCCGTCCGGCATCCCGGTCCTGGCGACGACGGCCACCGCAAACGACCGGGTGGTCACCGATGTCTCCGAGCAGCTCGGCATGGGCCGTGACCAGCAGGACACCCTCGTGCTGCGCGGTTCGCTGGACCGCGAGTCGCTGCGCCTGGCCGTCGTGACACTGCCCACCCCTGCCCGGCGGTTGGCCTGGCTGGCCGCGAAGCTCGACGAGCTGCCCGGGGCCGGGATCGTCTACACGCTCACCGTGCAGGCCGCCGACGAGGTCGCCGAGTTCCTCCGCGAGCGCGGGTTCGCCGTGCGTTCCTACTCCGGGCGGACCGACCCGGAGGAGCGCCTGGCGGCGGAGTCGGACCTTCAGGAGAACCGGGTCAAGGCGCTGGTGGCGACGTCCGCACTCGGGATGGGCTTCGACAAACCCGACCTGGGGTTCGTCGTGCACCTGGGCGCGCCCGCCTCGCCGGTGGCCTACTACCAGCAGATCGGCCGCGCCGGCCGCGCGCTGGACCGGGCCGAGGTGGTGCTGTTGCCCGGGCGCGAGGACCGCGACATCTGGGCGTACTTCGCGTCGCTGGCGTTCCCGCCGGAGCCGCTGGTCCGCCAGACCCTCGCGGTGCTGTCCGACCGTCCGCAGTCGACGGCCTCGATCGAGACCCGGGTGGACCTCTCCCGCACCCGGCTGGAGATGCTGCTCAAGGTGCTCGACGCCGACGGTGCGGCGAAACGGGTGAAGGGCGGCTGGATCGCCACCGGCGAGCAGTGGGTCTACGACACCGAGCGGCACCGGCGGGTGGACGAGGCGCGCCGGGCCGAGCAGCAGGCGATGCTCGACTACATCACCACGTCCGAGTGCCGGCTGGTGTTCCTGCGTCGCCAGCTCGACGACCCGGATCCTGCGCCGTGCGGCCGCTGCGACACCTGCACCGGCACGGTGTGGTCCGGCGACGTCCCGGCCGAGGGCGAGCAGGCGGCGGCGCAGCGATTGGCCCGCCCCGGGATCGAGGTCCCGCCGCGCAAGATGTGGCCGTCCGGGATGAAGGAGCTCGGCGTTCCGCTCTCCGGTCGGATTCCTCCGGGTGAGCAGGCCGCTGCCGGGCGCGCAGTGGGGCGGCTCTCCGACATCGGCTGGGGGACCCGGCTGCGTGAGCTGCTCGCCGGGCCGGACGACCCCGTCCCCGCCGACGTGCTGGACGCAGTGGTCCGGGTGCTGGCCGGCTGGGAGTGGGAGCGCAGGCCGGTCGGGGTGATCGGGATCGGCTCGCGGACCCGGCCCCGCCAGCTCGGCCATCTGGCGCAGCGCATCGCGGAGATCGGCCGGCTGCCGTTGCTCGGATCGCTTCCGCCGGCCGGGGAACGGCCGGGTCCCAAGGAGAACTCCGCCCAGCGACTCGCCGCAGTCTGGCCGGCACTGGACACCGGCGCGCTGCCGGACCTGTCCGGTACGGACGGCCCCGTCCTGCTCGTGGACGATCTCGTCGACTCCGGATGGACGATGACCGTCGCGGCACGGGCCGTCCGACTCGCCGGCGCCCCCGCTGTGCTCCCGATGACACTTGCCGTTGCGGGCTGAACACCTATTGACAAGGCCTTTGGCCGAGTGGAGGTTTGCCTAGCCTTACTGAAAGGATCACCATGAGAACAGTTTCGCGACGGCGCCTGCCAGTGGCCGCCACCCTGCTCGCGGCTGCGGTCGTCCTCGCCGGGTGCAGCTCCCCCGCACCCCAGGACGACGCGCCGTCGGAACCCACCGACGACCAGTTCCCGGTGACGATCACGCACGCCTTCGGTGACACGACGATCCCCGAGAAGCCGCAGCGGATCGTCGCGCTGAGCACCAACGACCTCGCCGTCGCGCAGGCTGCCGGGGCTCCCGTCGTCGGGGCCACCCGGAACGTCACCGATTCCGGTCCGGTGCCGCCCTACCTCGATCCGCTGCCGGACGAGGTGCTCGCCATCAGCAGCGACACCCCCACGGTCTCCGCCGAACAGATCGCGGCCTTCGAACCGGACCTGATCCTCGCCGTGTCCTCGTGGCAGGTGACCGACCAGGCGACCTACGACCAGCTCACCGCGATCGCACCGGTGGTCGCGCCAGCCGAGGGACTCTACGTCGGCTCCATGCAGGACGACGCCCACCAGGTGGGCCGCGCGATCGGAGAGCAGCAGAAGGTCGAGGAGCTGATCAGCACCGCGGAAGGGCAGCTCGCCGACATCCGCGAGCAGCTCCCCGGGCTGGCCGGGAAGACCTACCTGTACGGCCAGGCACGCGGCGAGATCCTCCCGATGATCGTCGGTGAGCAGAACCAGACCACCATGTTCATGCGGGCGCTCGGGCTCGACATCCCGGAGTCGTTCCGGGACGCCCCGGCCTCCGACGGCCTCGCCCCGGGCACCGTCGGGGTGTCCTACGAGGAGGTCGGCCGGCTCTCCGACGCCGACCTGCTCGTCATGACCTTCGCCAGTGACGACGACCAGGAGCGGTTCGAGGGGCACGAGCTGGTCCAGCGGGTGCGCGCGGTCGCGGAGGGCAACTACGTGCCCGTCGATCTCGACACGGCCGTGGCCCTGCAGGCGCCCAACCCGGTGTCGACCGGTTGGCTGCTCGATCAGCTGCGGCCGTCGCTGGAGAAGCTCGCCGGTTGATCAGGCGCTCGGGTGCGGACGCGGTGCTGTGCCCGAGCCCGTGCCACGGGTCGCGGGTCGCGGGTCGCGGGTCGCGGGTCGCGGGTCGCGGGTCGCGGGTCGCGGGTCGCGGGTCGCGGGTCGCGGGTCGCGGGTCGCGGGTCGCGGGTCGCGGACGGAAGCATCGGCACTACCCGCGAGTAGGGTCGATGTCATGAAACCTCCGGATCTCGCCCTGAAGGCGATGAACGCCGGCCACCGCCTGTTGATCAAGCTCACCGGTGGCAAGATCGGTTACTCGGCAATGGGGATGCCGGTCGTGGAGCTCACCACGATCGGCCGGAAGACCGGCGCGCCGCGCACCGTGCTGTTGACCGCACCGGTGCACGGCGACGGTCGCTATGTCGTCGTCGCCTCCCGCGGCGGGGACGACAAGCACCCGGCGTGGCTGTTGAACCTGCAGGCGAACCCGGAGGTGGAGGTCTCGGTGCAGGGTGGCCCCCGGGTGCCGATGCGCGCCCGGATCGCCTCCCCCGAGGAGCGGGCGGTGCTGTGGCCCCGGATCGCCGGGAAGTACCGCAACTACGACGGTTACCAGCGCGGTACCGAGCGGGAGATCCCGCTGGTGCACCTCGAGCCGAAGGACTGAGCACTGCGCATCGCACGACACGGCGCGCGCACCGACACGGCCGGTTCCTGACGTCTGCCGCGTTGCCGCGGCCGGTCGCGTCGTCGCAGCCGGTCGCGTCGCGGTGGCCGGCCGAAGCGGTGAGCCGACCGATGCGGCGACGAGCGGGTGCCCGGCTGCAGGTCGGCGCCCGTTCCGTCAGGCCGGGGGCCGAGGGGGCGAGGGCGGCGCCGTGCGCTCACCGGGGCGCGGGCCCCAGCTCGGGCACAGCACAGTGCCGGCCGTGTCGGTGAGGCAGTCCCCGGCCGGTGACCCGTCGTCGGATCCGCCGAGGAAGGCGTCGATCCGCAGGTCCGCGGCATGCGGCCGGCCGGCCGCGATCCAGTCCTCGGCCAGTCCGGCGAGCCGGTCGGCGGCGGCGCCGCCGTCCGGGCCGAACGAGCGCAGTGTGGCAGCCGGCTCGGCGAGCAGCAGGGCGCAGCCGTCGTCGGCGGTGATGCCGAGCCCGGCGCGGCCTCCGGCCAGCGGGAACAGCGTGTCCGCGAGCCGTCCCCGGGACGGCCCGAGCAGCCGGACGACCGCAGGATCGGCGAGCGCCGACCACAGTCCGAGGCCGTCCCACAGGTCCGACACCGACCCGGCGACGGGTGCCGGGCGATCCACCCCGTTCTCGTGCAGCACGCGTTCGAGCACTCCGGGATCGGGCTCCGGGGCACCGTTGCCGCAGTGCTGGACGGTCCATCCGGATCCGGGCAGCACGGTGTCGGCGCCCGGGTCGGCGCCAGCGCCCCGGAGCCGGACGAAAGCACAGCTGCGGACGGACACCGAAGCGAGCCGGTGCGGACCGGTCCGTGCGAAAGCCACCGACAGCTGGCTGCCGCGCACGGTCAGCGGGAGCAGCAGCCGCCCGGTCGGGGTCAGCTGGAGCACCCACTCCGGACGGATGCCGGTGGAGCCGACGGTCAGTTCGATCCGGTCGTAGGGCGCCGAGGGCGGGTAGCCGCCCGCACCGTCCGCGGTGATCGTCTCGACCTCGTCGAACCCGGCCGCGAGCAGGTTGGCACGCGCGCCCTCGACCAGGTCCTCGTCGATGTCGACCGTGGTCACGGCCCCGCGACAGCCCACGATGTGTGCGAGCAGCGCGGCGTTCCAGCCCGCGCCGGCGCCGATCTCCAGGACCCGGTGGCCCGGTGCGGCGTCCAGCTGTTCCAGCATGATCGCCACCATCGACGGCTGGGACACCGAGCTGACCGTCACCCCGTCGGCGGACTTGATCGGCACGGCCTCGTCGGCGTAGGCCGCGATCGGGTCGCTCCCCGGCAGGAACAGGTGCCGGGGCACGGCCAGCAACGCGGCCCGGATCCGCGGGCTGTGCACTCGGCCCTCACGCTCCAGATCGGCCACCAGCCGGGCCCGGGCGTCGTCGGCCGTCCGCATGCCGCGCATCCTTGCGCTCACCGGTCCGCAGGACAAATCCGGCCGCCCGACCCCGCCCGACCGGGCCCGTTCGACCCGACACCGAGCTGCCGCTCCGTCGCCGTCGACATGGCGCCCGCTCGGCTCAAAAATAACTCTTCGTAGTCACGATGAGCGACATCAGCTATTCCTCGCGTGCAACGGCCTCAGCTTCTGCATGGCTACTGAGTGTGACGCGGCTGTCCCGCAGCACGAACCGCACACCACCCACAAGGGTTGACACAACAGATCACGCCTGGTGAGCGCCTTCACTCGAAGGTTGGTATCCATGTCACGCTTCGCATATGGTTTCGGTCACGACCCTGTCGCAAGCACCCTTCTACGGGCTACCTTAGCCATGGAAATAGTTCTACTCTCAATCACATGGAGTGACGCTCCGTGTGCAATCCGGTGGAGTCTTGATGTCGCTCACCTCGGTGGCCGTTCCAGCCACGTCCGACCAGTCCGGTCCGGCCACGCTTCCTGCCCCGCGCACCGCACCTGCCGGGCCCACGCTGCCGCGCGACTCCGCCGCTGTGCCGACGAGCGGCTCCGCCGCTGTACCGACGAGCGGCTCCGCCGCTGTACCGGCGCGCCACTCCACCGCGGTATCGACGTGTGACCCCGGCACCGGAACCGTCGGGATCGTCGGGCTCGGCTACGTCGGCCTGCCCACCGCGCTGGCACTCGCCGAGAACGGTCACCACGTGATCGGCTTCGACGTCGCCCCGGACCGGCTCGCCGCCATCCGCACCGGAGACGTCGACCTGCTGCCGTCCGACCGGGCCCGCCTCGACCGCCGGATCGGCACCGAACTGCTGCAGCTCACCACCGATCCCGCGGCGCTGGCCGCCGCCCGGACCGTGCTGGTCTGCGTCCCCACGCCGGTCGACCACCACCTGGTCCCGGACCTGACCGCGCTGCGCGCCGCCTGCGCCACCGTCGTCGCCCACGCCGTGCCCGGCCAGACGATCGTGCTGACCTCCACCACCTACGTCGGCTCCACCCGCGACCTGCTCGTGGCGCCGCTGGCCGAACGCGGCCTGGTCGTCGGGCAGGACGTCTTCGTCGCCTTCAGCCCGGAACGCATCGACCCGGGCGTGGCCGACCACCTGCCCGAGCGCACCCCCCGGGTGGTCGGCGGCATCACCCCCGAGTGCGGCAGGCGGGCCGCGGCCGCGCTGCTCCCGGCCTCGGCCGCGGTGCACACCGTCTCCTCCCCCGAGGCCGCCGAGATGACGAAGCTGCTGGAGAACACGTTCCGGGCGGTGAACATCGCGCTGGCCAACGAGTTCGCCGGGATCGCCCGCCGCCTCGAGGTGGACGTCCGCGAGGTCGTCGACGCGGCCGCGACCAAGCCGTACGGCTTCATGGCGTTCCGGCCCGGCCCCGGGGTCGGCGGACACTGCATCCCGTGCGACCCGCACTACCTGCTCTGGCAGCTCCGCTCCGGCCCGGTCGCCGCCCCGCTCACCGAGGCCGCGATGGGCGCGATCGCGGCCCGGCCGCACGCCGTCGTGCTGCGGGCCCGCGAGGTGCTCGCCGAGAACGGCCTCCCGGTCACCGGGGCACGGGTGCTGGTGGTCGGTGTCGCGTACAAGCCGGGTGTCGCCGACGTCCGCGAGTCGCCCGCGCTCACCGTCATCGACGAGCTCCGCAGGCTGGGTGCGGAGGTGAAGTTCACCGACCCGTTGATCGAGCGGATCCGGACCTCCGACGGTCCGCTCGAGCGCCACCCCGACGCCTCCGCCGCCGACTGGGACCTGGTCATCACACACACCGTCTCCCCGGACGCCGACCTCTCCTGGCTGACCGACGACACCGCCGGCCGGCCGGCGCCTCCGGTCCTCGACGCCGCCTACGGGCTCGCCGACGCACCGAACCGGTACGTGCTGTGAGCACCGCGACCGCCCAGCCCGGCCCCGGCCCGACCGTCACCCGGGTGTCGCCGGCGATCCCGGCACGGCACCGGAAACGCACCGTCGTGCGCTCCTACCTGCGGCGGCCGCTGGACGGGATCGACCGTCGCCCGGTCGTCGTGCTGGCCGCGCTCGCCCCGGTGACCATGCTGCTGACCTGGAAGCTGACCTCGCTGGCCGGGGACACCTGGCTCACCCTCTACGGCGTCGGCGTCACCACGGCGCTGTTCGTGACGTTCGCGCTGGCCTTCGGCTACTACACCGACCCGGCCACCGACGAGGCCGCGACCGCGCTGCGCACCGAGGACCTGCCACCGGTGTCGTTCCTGGTCGCGGTCAAGGACGAGGTGGACGGCATCGAGGACTGCGTCCGCAGCATGGCCGCCTCCGACTACCCCCGGCTGCAGGTCGTCGTGGTCGACGACGGCTCGACCGACGGCACCGCGGACGTGCTCGCCGTGCTGGCCGTCGAGCTCGGCGTCACCGTGCTCACCATGCCGGCCAACGTCGGCAAGAAGCGCGCCCTGGTCGAGGGTTTCCGGCACGCGACCGGCGAGATCGTGGTGTTCACCGACTCGGACTGCGTGGTCGAGCCGGACGCCGTCGAGAGGGCCGTCCGTGCGATCGTCGCGCACCCCGACATCGGCGGCGTCAGCGGGCACGCCCGCGCCCTCAACGCCGACACCAACATCCTCACCCGGGTCCAGGACACCTGGTACGACGGGCAGTTCGGGATCGCCAAGGCGGCCGAGAGCGTGTACGGCGGGGTCAGCTGCGTCTCCGGCCCGCTGGCCGCGTTCCGCCGTGAGGCGGTCGCGCCCTACCTGCCGGCCTGGGCCGGGGACCGCTTCGCCGGGGCGGAGTTCCGGTTCGCCACCGACCGGCAGCTGACCGGTTACGTGCTCGGCCAGTACTGGACCGGGGACCGGCTGGTCCGCCAGTATGCCGACGACCCGCTCGCGCAGCAGCCCGTCCCGCCGCGCGCCTGGCGGATCGAGTACACCCGCAGCGCGCGCGTCCGGACGACGGTCCCGCACACCGTCCGCTCGTTCCTGCGCCAGCAGGTGCGCTGGAAGAAGAGCTTCGTGCGCAACCTGTTCTTCACCGGGGGCTTCTACTGGCGCCGCGGTGTGCTGCCCTCCCTGCTGTTCTACGGGCACGTGCTGTGGGTGCTGCTCGCGCCGGTGATGGCCTTCCGGCACCTGGTCTGGCTGCCGTTGCACGGCGCCTGGCTGGTCTCGCTGCTCTACGTGCTCGGCATCCTGTTCAAAGGTGGGGTGTGGGCGGCCGGGTACCGCAGGCAGAACCCGGGCGACCCGCGGTGGCGGTACCGGCCGCTGATGAGCTTGATCTCCTCGCTCGCGCTGTCCTGGCTGCTGCCCTACAGCGCCACCACGCTGCGCCGCGGCGTCTGGTCCCGGGGGTGAACGACGTGCCCAGCACCCGTGACCGGGTTCTCGACCTCCTCTTCGCCGTCCTCATGGCGGCCGTTTTCGCCGTGCTGCTCACCCGCGGCCAGATCCTGTACTGGATGGGGATCCTCTGATGGCACCGATGCCACGTGTCTGGACACCGCGCTCGATCCTCGGCC
Organism: Pseudonocardia sp. NPDC049635; assembly: GCF_040659795.1. Classification (NCBI taxonomy): domain Bacteria; kingdom Bacillati; phylum Actinomycetota; class Actinomycetes; order Pseudonocardiales; family Pseudonocardiaceae; genus Pseudonocardia; species Pseudonocardia sp. NPDC049635. Next base: position 222,533 of record NZ_JBFAON010000004.1, on the reverse strand, counting down.
GGGCCGGGTTGCGCACCGTGCTCGCCGTGGTCGCCGTGCTCGCGGTACTGCTCCCGGTGATCGGGACCCGGTGGCTCGGGGAGACCCTCGCCGCGCCACCTTCGGTGCGCGACCAGGAGGTCGTGCCCGCCGCGGCCGGACCGTCGGCCGAGCACGCCGCCTTCGCCGACGACCCCGCGGTGACCGCCAGGGCCGCGGGCTCGGTGCTGGTCCTCAGCTACCACGACGTCGCCCCCGAGTCCGACGGCCGGTTCACGATCAGCGCCGCGACGTTCGCCGAGCACCTGGCCGTGCTGCGCGCCGCCGGGTTCACCTCGATCTCGGCGCAGACCCTGCTCGCCGCGCGGACCGATCCCTCGGTGCTGCCCGACCGGCCGGTCATGATCACCTTCGACGACGGCACCGGAGGGGTGTGGCGCTACGCCGACCCGCTGCTCGAGCAGTACGGCTTCCGCGGTGTCGCCTTCGTGATCACCGGCCGGGTCGGCCAGCACTACCCGTACTACCTGACCTGGGACGAGCTGACCGCGATGCGGGAGACCGGCCGGTGGGACATCGAGAGTCACACCGCCGCCGGGCACGACCGGCACGACGTCGGCGAGGGGCGCAGCTGGCCGTTCCTGATCAACCGGCTGGTGCAGGCGGACGGCTCGCTGGAGTCCCCGGAGCAGGCACGGGCCCGGCTCGCCGCCGACGCCGACGCCGCGATCGCCGCGCTGGAGCTCCACGGGCACGGCCGCCCGTCACTGTTCGCCTTCCCGTTCAGCGCATCGCTGACCCCGAGCAACGATCCCGCCGTCGCGCTGGCCGGCCGGCAGATCCTCGCCGACCGCTACGAGCTGCTCTTCACCAACGACAGTGCCCGTCGCTGGGCCACCGCCGCGGACCTGGCGAGCGGGTTCGTCCCGCGGGTCGGGGCCGACACCGACACCGCGCAGGAGCTGTTCGACACGATCGTCACCGGTCTGCCCGCGCCCACCCCCGCCGACGTCGACCCGCTCGACCCGGCCGGATGGACCGACGACGACGGCGCACCGCCCTCGACCGCCCCGGACGCGCCGCTCGCGGTCGGCCCGGACGGTGTGGTGCTGCGTGCGCGCGACGAGTCCGGTACCACGGCGTGGCTGCACCGCGACCGGACGGCCGACTGGCGCGACTACACGGTGACCGGCGACTGGACGGTGCAGCGCGGCGGCTACTCGGCGCTGCTGCTGCGCGAGGGCTCCGCGGGCGCGCTGCGGATCTCGGTGGGCCGCAGCAGTATGAAGATCAGCACCGCGGACGGCGCCGAGCTCGCGACCGCACGCTTCCCGGACGCCGCCACCCACCGGGTCTCGGCGACGCTCACCGGGACCGAGCTGCGGGTCGAGGTGGACGGACGGCCGCTGCCGCGGGTGACGGTGCCCGAACCGGGCCCCGTCGGCGGCGGGATCGGGCTACGGGTGGGGGCGGCACCGTCGGAGACGACGGTGCGCGGGTTGCAGGTCTCGCCACCCTGACAGTGGGCGGATCGGACGCGCCCCCATCACCGACACGGCGATCGCCGCCCGAGGCACGCTCCGGCCCCCGACGGCCGGACGACCGCCGCCGCGACGGTCATCGGCCGATCGCAGCCCGTACCGTCGCTTCCCTACCGTGGCCGCATGGACGTCGCGTTCGGAACCGTGTGGGAGGCCGTCGCCACCCGGCTCCCCCAGGAGGTCGCCGTGTGCGAGCCCGGGGCCCGGTGGACCTACGCCGAGTTCGACGACCGTGCCGCGCGGCTGGCGACCGCGCTGGAGTCGGCAGGGGTCCGGGCCGGGGACACCGTCGCCTGCTACCTGTACAACGGCTCGGCGTACCTGGAGACGGTCTTCGCGGCGTTCAAGCTCGGTGCGGTCCCGGTGAACGCGAACTACCGTTACACCTCGGCCGAGCTGACCTCGCTGCTCGACGACGCGGGTGCCGCCGCGATCGTGTTCAGCGGGCCGCTCGCGCCGAACGTCACCCACGCCGCGGAGCACCTGCCCGCACTGCGGTTGCTGGTCCGCGACGGCGACGCACCGGACGGCGACCCCGGCCCGGAGGCGGCCGACCTGGCGGAGACCCGCCGCGCCACCCCGCCCCGCCCGCACGTCCCGCGGCCGGGTTCGGACCGGCTGTTCATGTACACCGGCGGCACCACCGGACGGCCGAAGGGCGTCGTGTGGCAACAGGCCGACCTGCTGCACAGCATCGCGGTCGCGGTGTTCGGGCCACTGGGCCGCGCCGCCCCGCCCACCGATCTCGACGACGCCGTGGAGCTCGCGGTGGCCGCCCGCACCGGCGACCGGTCGCCGGCCACCCTGCCGGTGGTGCCGCTGATGCACGGGACCGGGCTGTTCAACACCCTCGGTGCGCTGCTCGTCGGCGGCCGGGCGGTGCTCACCCGGCCGGGCAGGCTGGACCCCCGGCACGTCTGGGAGACCGTCGCCGCGGAACGGGCCGGCACGATCGTGGTGGCGGGCAACGCCGTCGCCGTCCCGCTGGTCGACGAACTGGTCCGGGCCGAGCGGGCAGGTGCGCCGCACGACCTGTCGTCGCTGCAGGTGGTGCTGAGCTCGGGGACCGCGCTCGGCGACCGGGCCAAGCAGGCACTGCACGAACGCACCGACGTCACGATCACCGATGCGATCGCGGCCAGCGAGGGTGGCCCGTTCGCCTTCGCCGTGACCCGCTCGGTGCAGGACCTCCCGTCGACGTTCCGCCCGGTGCCGGCGACCCGTCTGATCACCGACGACGGCCGGGTGCTCCCGCCGGGCGAGTCCGGGACCGGGGCGCTCGCCTACCGCGGCCCCCTCCCGCTCGGTTATCACGGCGACGCCGAGCGCACCGCCGCGACGTTCCGGATCGTCGACGGGGTCCGCTACGCGGTGCCCGGTGATCTGGCCGAGCTGACACCGGACGGCGCGATCCGGTTCCTCGGACGCGGCGCCGGGGTGATCAACACCGGTGGCGAGAAGGTGCACCCGCAGGAGGTCGAGGACGTGCTGCTCACCGATCCGGCGGTGGCCGACTGCGTGGTCGTCGGGGTACCGGACCCGGTGTGGGGTGAGCGGGTGACCGCGGTCGTCGCCTCCCCCGGCGCCGGCCCGGAGCTGCCCGAGCGGTTGCGCGGGCTGGTCCGCGCGGCGCTGGCCGGCTTCAAGGTGCCGCGGGTCGTGGTCGTCGTGGACGAGCTGCCGCGCACCCCGACCGGCAAGATCGAACTCGCGAAGGCCCGGGAGCTCGCCGGGGCGGTCCCGACGAGACCTTCGGCGTGACGCCGACCGGGACGGCACGGTACTGAACCGTTGACAGAACAGAGCAGAATCCGTGCCGAGACCGACGGCACCGCCGCTGTGGGACGACAACTGGCCCGCGATTCGGTCCCGCAGTGACCCGCCCGGGCTCACCGCCCGCGGCTCGGCGACCCCGGCCGCGTCCCAACGACGTCACCCCACCACTGCGCCACGGGCCGGCGATCACGACGCGGTGTGCTGCACGATCGCCGGGGCCACCACGTCCCACCGCGGCCGCGGGGGCGGTTCGTGACCGGCGCCCGGCACCTCGACGAGCCGCGCGCCCGGGATCTCCTCGGCGAGGGCGATCCCATGTCCGAGCGGCACGAACGGGTCGTCGGTGCCGTGCAGCACCAGCGTCGGGACCCGGATCTCCCCCAACCGCCGGCGCCACGGCGCGCCGGGATCGAGCAGGAAGTGGTTGGTGAAGGCGGCCGCGCTGTCCACGGTCCGGTCGAACGTCTGCTCGGCGAGCGCGCGCCATCCCAGCTCGTCGAACGGCAGGCCACCGGTGTAGGCCCGTTCGCCCGCGACGTGGTACCCGACCACGGCGTCGCGGTCCGACCAGTCCGGTTCGGGCTGCTCCTCGGCGAACATCGCCGCGAGGGCGGCCGACATCGGCGGCAGGTCCGGGGCCTCGTGCCCCGGACCACCGGGTGTGCCGGACATCAGGGTCAGCGTCTCGACCCGGTCGGCGTGGTCGAGCGCGAGCAGCTGACCGATCGCCGCGCCCATCGACATGCCTGCCACGTGCGCCGCGGAGAGGTCGAACGCGTCGAGCAGGCCTGCCGCGTCGTCGACGAGGTCGCGCAGCCCGTAGTCCGGCGCGCCGGGTGGTGAGCAGCTGGACCGGCCGGTGTCGCGGTGGTCGTAGCGGAGCACGAACCGGCCGGCTCCGGCCAGTCGCGCGCAGAACTCCGCGTCCCAGTACAGCATCGACGCGGCCGCCCCCATGATCAGCAGGATCGCCGGGTCGCGCGGCTCGCCGAACCCCTCCACGCACAGGTCGACGCCGTTGGCCCGCACCATCTGTGCGGTCATGACCGCGGCTCCCGGTCCCCGGCGACCAGCAGGGCACCGATGACGGGCACGGTCCAGCTCGGCGAACGGGGCATCATCGCCGTGAACGGGACCCCCCACGCCAGCAGGACCCAGCCGATCCCGGCCGGGACCCGTCCGTTGCGGCGCTCCGACCACAGCACGAGCGAGCCCAGCGCGAGCATCGGAGCGCCGAAGCTCCCGAGCGTGCGCCACAGCACGGTGGTCCGTTCGGCCTCTGACGGCGTGGTCGGTTCGGCGAGACGGACCGTGTCCCACCACCCGTCGGCCCAGGCCCCGGTGAGCGTCCGTCGATCGTCCAGCGAGGCGACCACCGTGTGGGCGGCGCCGAGTCCGACGGCGAGCCAGCCGGCCGCGACCGTCAGGTGTCTGCGTGCGAGGCGGTGTCGGGGCATGATCCCTCTCCGATCTATACGGCAGCGTATATTTCACACCGTACCGCTGTTGTACGCTCCCGTACAGATCGAGGAGGAGGCGGGATGGCGCGAGCGCGCACCCCACGGGCGGCCTGGATCGACGCCGGCCTGAGCGTGCTCGCCGCCCGCGGACCGGATGCGGTGCGGGTCGAGGCACTGGCCGCGCAGCTGGGTGTCACGAAGGGCGGCTTCTACGGCTACTTCGACGACCGCCGGGCACTTCTCGAGGAGATGCTGGACACCTGGGAGCGACGCTGCATCGACGAGGTCCTCGACCGGGTCGAACAGGAAGGTGGCGACGCACGGACCCGCGCCCGTCGGGCCGGTGAGCTGACCTTCACCCCCGAACTGCTCACCCTCGACCTCGCGGTGCGCGAGTGGGCCCGCCGTGACGAGGGCGTGGCCGAGCGGCTCCGTCGGGTCGACGACCAACGCCTGGGCTTCCTGCGGACCCAGTTCGCCGACCGGTTCACCGATCCGGTCGAGCTGGAGACCCGCTGCCTGCTCGCGTTCTGCACCGCCATCGCGTCCGACCTGATCCTGGCCGGGCACCCCGGGCAGACGCGCGAGGAGGTCGTCGACCGGGCCGAGGCACTGCTGTTCGGCGGGAGCTGAGCGCAGCTACTGGATCAGCACCAGGTCGTCGGCGTGCACCAGTTCGCGACGCTGCTCGGGCGGCAGCTCCCGGGTGCGGCGGCCGATCATCGAGGGCAGCTCGGCCGCGTCGTAGGAGACGACGCCACGGGCGATCGGGCGGCCGTGCGGGGCGAGCAGTTCGACCACGTCACCCGCGACGAAGTCCCCGGAGACACCGTGCACACCCGCGGCGAGCAGCGACCGGCGCCGGGTACGGACCGCGTCGACGGCGCCCTCGTCGAGGTCGAGCGCGCCACGCACGTCGGCGGCGTGCCGCAGCCAGAACCGGCGGGCACTCATCCGACGGCCGGAGGCGCGGAAGGCGGTGCCGACCTTCGGGCCGTCTGGGCCGGTGTCGACGGCGGCGGCGGCCTCCTCGGCGGAGGTCAGCAGCACCGGGATCCCGGCGGCGGACGCCGTCGCCGCCGCCGTCACCTTGGTCGCCATCCCGCCGGTGCCCAGCCCGGACCCGGGCCGGCTCACGCTGATCCCGGCCAGCTCGGCCGGGTCCTCCACCTCGGTGACCAGCGACGATCCAGAGGCCCGAGGGTCACCGTCGTAGAGCCCGTCGACGTCGGAGAGCAGCACCAGCGCGTCCGCGCCGACGATGTGTGCGACCAGGGCCGCCAGCCGGTCGTTGTCACCGACCCGGATCTCGGCGGTCGCGACGGTGTCGTTCTCGTTGACCACCGGCAGCGAGCCGAGCTGGAGCAGCCGTTCCAGGGTGCGCTGCGCGTTGCGGTAGCTGGCCCGCCGGATCATGTCGTCGGCGGTGAGCAGCACCTGCCCGATGCCCTGGCCGTGTCGGGCGAACGACGCCGAGTAGGCGTGTGCCAGCAGCAGCTGCCCGACCGAGGCGGCCGCCTGCTGGGTCGCGAGATCCCGGGGCCGCTTGCGCAGCTGTAGCGGTGCGAGCCCGGCGGCGATCGCACCGGAGGACACCAGCACCACCTGGCTCCCGGCCTCGCGACGGGTCATCAGCGCATCCACCAGCGCGTCGAGCCGCGCCGGGTCGAGCCCACCGGTGAGGCTGGTCAGCGAGGACGACCCGACCTTGACGACGATCCGGCGGGCCGCACCGATCGCGGATCGGGTCGTGCTCATGACCCGCTCACCGTTCGAGATCGTGGTCCGAGGCGTACCGCGCCCCGGCCGCGAGCTCGGCGTCGGACAGGTGGGCCCGCCGCGCCGCGCGGGCGTGCTTGCGCTCGGCGGCACCGACCCGCTCGTTGTTCTCCAGCCGGACGTCGGTGCCACGTCCGGTGAGCAGCGCCGCGACCCCGGCCGGGGTCGACGGTTCCCAGTCGAAGGTCACGTCGCCGATGGTGACCGGGCAGCCGGGAACCGCTCCCGCCTTCGCCAGGGCCTCCTCCACTCCGAGCCGGGCCAGCCGGTCCGCGAGGTAGCCGACTGCCTCGTCGTTGTCGAAGTTGGTCTGCCGGATCCAGCGCTCGGGCCGCTCGCCGCGCACCACGAACCCGCCGTCGAGTTCGGTGTCGGGCTCGATCGTGAAGCCGGAGTCGTCGATCGCCTTCGGGCGGATCACGGTGCGGGTGGGCTCGACCTCGGGCTGCGCAGCCCGGGCCGCGGTGACCCGCTCCGCCATGGCGAAGCTCAGCTCCCGCAGCCCCGACCGGGACGCGGTGGAGATCGCGAAGATCGGCCAGCCGAACCGCTCGGCGAGATCGGTCCGGACCATCTCGACGAGCTCGGCGGCGTCCGGGACGTCGATCTTGTTGAGTGCGACGAGCCGGGGTCGCTGGTCGAGCCGCTCCCCCAGTGCGCTGGTGCCGAGCTGGTCGGCGTAGTGCGCGAGCTCGGTCTCCAGGGCCTCGATGTCGGACACCGGGTCGCGCTCGGGTTCGAAGGTCGCGCAGTCGACGACGTGCACCAGCACCGAGCAGCGCTCGATGTGCCGGAGGAACTCCAGGCCGAGTCCGCGCCCGTCGGCCGCGCCCGGGATCAGCCCGGGGACATCCGCGACGGTGAAGGTCTGCTCACCGGCGCTGACGACCCCGAGCTGCGGGACGAGCGTGGTGAACGGGTAGTCCGCGATCTTCGGCCGGGCCGCGGAGAGGGCGGCGACCAGCGAGGACTTGCCGGCACTCGGGAACCCGACCAGTCCGACGTCGGCCAGCGACCGCAGTTCGAGGGTGTAGCTGACCTCCTCGCCGGGCTCGCCGAGCAGCGCGAAACCGGGCGCCTTGCGCGCGGTGGAGGCCAGCGCCGCGTTGCCGAGACCGCCACGGCCGCCCTCGGCCGCGACGAACCGGGTGCCCGGCCCGACCAGGTCGGCGACGATCTCGCCGTCGGCGTCGAGGACGACCGTCCCGTCCGGGACGCGCAGTTCCAGGTCGGGCGCGTTGGCCCCGTTCTTGAACGAGCCCTGTCCCTGGGTGCCGCTGCGCGCGGTGGCGTGCGGGCGGTGGTGGTAGTCGAGCAGCGTGTGGACGCCCGGGTCGACGACCAGGACGACCGAGCCGCCGCGGCCACCGTTGCCGCCGTCCGGCCCGCCGAGGGGCTTGAACTTCTCGCGGTGCACCGAGGCACAGCCGTTGCCCCCGGCTCCCGCGGTCGCGTGCAGCACGACGCGGTCCACGAAACGGGACATGGTGCCTCCTCGGTGCGGTGCCGGCACTGCGGTACTGGCACTGCGGTATCGACATGACGAACGGCGGGCCCCCCGCTTACCGGGGTGACCCGCCGTCGGTGTCGTGGACGTGCTGGGCGGGTCGCTCAGACCTCGGCCGGCACGATGCTGACGGTCTTGCGTCCGCGCTTGGAACCGAACTGCACGGTGCCGGCCGCGAGGGCGAACAGCGTGTCGTCCTTGCCGCGGCCCACGTTCACACCGGGGTGGGTGCTGGTGCCACGCTGGCGGATGAGGATCTCCCCGGCCTTGACGGTCTGGCCGCCGAAGCGCTTCACACCCAGGAACTGCGGGTTCGAGTCGCGACCGTTGCGGGAGCTGGACGCACCCTTCTTGTGTGCCATGACGCAGGCTCCTTACTTGCCGATCGCGGTGACCTGGACCTTCGTCAGGGGCTGACGGTGGCCCTGACGCTTGTGGTACCCGGTCTTGTTCTTGAACTTGTGGATCCGGATCTTGGGACCCTTGGTGTGCTCGACGACCGTGGCGGTCACCGCAGAGGTGAGGCCCGACACGTCCGTGGTCACCTGGTCGCCGTCGACGAGCAGCACGGCGGGCAGGCTGATCTCCGCGCCGGGCTCACCGTCGAGCTTCTCGACGGTGACCACGTCGTCGACGGCCACCTTGTACTGCTTTCCGCCGGTCTTGACGATCGCGTACATCGCTGACGCACGACTCCTGAAATTCGGGGGCGCTTGCTTGCGCTCGGTCTTCACAGCTCGCGCCGAACCCGGCGCGCACGCCACTGGACTGTGTCGATCCCGGCCAGGAGGCCCGGACACAGAGGCGTGGCTTCTGTCGGTCAAGGGTACGCGACCCCGGCGTCGGGGCCGCACTCACCCCCCGTCCTGCGGCGGGCCAGCGGGACGGGAGGCCGCCCGGCGCCCGCGGCGCGGGCGGGACACCACCGCGGGAGACTCCGTCCGGCCGGGGACGGCAGGTGCGGCGGGACCGCCCTGCGGTCCCGCCGAGTCGGTGCCCGGGACGGGAGCCGAGATGACGACCGGCTCCACGGATGCGGTGGGCGCACCGGCCGTCCGGACGACCCGGCGACGCCGCGGGGCGGGCGTGGTCGGGGACGTGCCGTCGACCGCGGGCCCGGTGGCGGGGGCCGGTGCCTCGGCCGCCGTCTCCGGACCTGCCGGGGCCTGCTGGGGCGCGGCCGTCGGCTCCCCCGCGGGAGCGGTCGTCGCCGCAGCGGCCGGGGAGGGGGTGTCGGGCGTGCCGGCCCTCGCTGCTGGACTCCCCCCGACGGAGGGCGCTCCCGCCGAGCGGGTCGCGGCGCGGCGCCGCCCGGAGGGGGTCCGACCGGACCTCGGCGCCGTGCCGGTCAGCTCGTCGACCGGTGCGGCGACGGCCGCGTCGTCCGGGTCCGACGACGGCGCAGGCGCGGGCGCCGGGTCGGTCACCGCCGCGGGCGGCGAATCCGACACCGCCGCGGGCGGCGAATCCGACCCAGCCGCAGGCGACGAATCCGACACCACCGCAGGCGGCGAATCCCACGCAGCCGCAGGCGACGAATCCGACACCGCCGCAGGCGGCGAATCCGACCCAGCCGCGGACGGTGAATCCGACACCACCGCAGGCGCCGAGTCCGGCACCTCCGCCGCAGGCTTCGGGTCGGTCACCACCACGGGCGCCGGATCGGTCTCTGTCGCGGCGCCGGCCGGCCTCCGGGCAGCGGTGTCGTCGGGGTTCTCGTCGCTGCGCGCGACGAGTCCGGCGGCGACCGCCGCCACCCCCGCGGCCGCGGAGCCGGTGTCGACGGCGCGGTCACCGTTGTCGTGCTGGTCCGAGCCGTTCCGCTCGGACCCGGTGCGACCGGCTGCGGCCTCCTGAGTCTCGTCCGCCTGCCCGGGCTCACCGTTGCCGCCCCGGCGGCGGCGACGGCGCCCGCCGCCGTCCTCACCACCCGCGTGCGGGGCGTGCGAACCGTTGCTGCCGTGCGAGCCGTTGCCGCCGGGCCCGCGGCCGTTGCCGTGCTGGTGCTCGACCAGGTCGGTCGACACGATCACGCCCCGGCCACGGCAGTGCTCACACGGGGTGGAGAAGTGCTCGAGCAACCCACCGCCGACCCGCTTGCGGGTCATCTGGACGAGCCCGAGCGAGGTCACCTCCGCCACCTGGTGGCGGGTGCGGTCGCGGGCCAGGCACTCGGTCAGCCGGCGCAGGACCAGGTCCCGGTTGGCCTCGAGCACCATGTCGATGAAGTCGACGACGATGATCCCGCCGATGTCGCGGAGCCGGAGCTGACGGACGATCTCCTCGGCCGCCTCCAGGTTGTTCCGGGTGACGGTCTCCTCGAGGTTGCCCCCGGAACCGGTGAACTTGCCGGTGTTGACGTCGATGACGGTCATCGCCTCGGTCCGGTCGATCACCAGCGTGCCGCCGGAGGGCAGCCAGACCTTGCGGTCCAGGGCCTTGAGCAGCTGCTCGTCGATCCGGTGCTCGGTGAACACGTCGGTCGGGCCGGTGTGCCGGTGCATGCGTTCCGCCAGCTCGGGCGCGACGTGCCGGACGTACCCGGACACGGTCTCCCAGGCGTCGTCGCCGGAGATGATCAGCTTCGAGAAGTCCTCGTTGAACTGGTCGCGGACGACCTTGACCAGCATGTCCGGCTCCTCGTAGAGGAGCGTGGGCGCCTTGGGTGCGCCCTTGCCGGTCCGCTCGGACTTCTCCTTGACGACCTCCCACTGCGCCTGCAGCCTGCGCACGTCGCGCTCGAGCGCCTCGTGCGACACACCCTCCGACGCCGTCCGGATGATCACGCCGGCCTCGGCGGGAACGATCTCCTTCAGCATGTCCTTGAGCCGCTTGCGCTCGGTGTCGGGGAGCTTGCGGGAGATCCCGGCGGCACCGCCGGCGGGCACGTAGACCAGGAAGCGACCGGCCAGCGAGATCTGTGTGGTCAACCGGGCGCCCTTGTGGCCGACCGGGTCCTTCGTCACCTGGACGAGCACCTGGTCACCGGAGGACAGTGCCTGCTCGATCTTGCGGGCCTTGCCGTTGAGGCCCGCTGCGTCCCAGTTGACCTCGCCGGCGTAGAGCACCGCGTTGCGGCCACGACCGATGTCGACGAACGCGGCCTCCATCGAGGGCAACACGTTCTGCACGCGGCCGAGGTAGATGTTGCCGACCATTCCGGCGCCGGTCGAACCGCCACCGGCGATGAAGTGCTCGACGAGGACGCCGTCCTCCAGCACCCCGATCTCGGTCCGGTCCCCGAGCTGCCGGATGACCATCTGCCGGTCGACCGACTCGCGGCGGGCCAGGAACTCGGCCTCGGACAGGATCGGCGGGCGGCGACGCCCGGCGTCACGACCGTCCCGGCGGCGCTGGCGCTTGGCCTCGAGGCGGGTGGAACCGCGGACGCTCTGCACGCCGTCGTCGGCGGCCGACGATCCACCGGACTGCTCCGGCCGGGCCTCACGGACCTTCGTCACGGTGTTGGGCGGGTCGTCCTCGGACCGGTCCTCGACGACGTCCGATCCGCCACGGCGGCGGCGCCTGCGCCGACGCCGGGAGCCCGACGGCTGGTCGTCGCCCGCGTCCCCTCCGTCGGGGCCGTCGCTGGACTGCCCGGCGTCGTCGGTGTCGTCGGTGGCGGTGGCGTCGATGGCGGCGGCGTCGGTGTCACCGGCCCCGTCGTCGTCGGACTCGCCGTCGGTGTCGTTCTCGCCCAGGTCGTCGCCGCCCCTGCCGCGGCCACGGCCACGGCGGCCGCGGCGGCGCCTGCGGCGGGCGCCCTCGTCGTCATCGTCGTCGTCGGCGCCCGGCTCGGACCCGGGGTCGGGCTCGCCGGCCGCGTCACCGGCCGCCGGGGACTCCTGCTCGTCGGGGGCGCGCTCGTCCTCGCGCCTGGCCTTGCGGCCCCGGCGCTTCCTGCCGCCGGCCTCGTCGGGACCCGAGCCGGATTCCGGCTCGGCGGGAGCGGCGGGGGCCGGGGCCGGCGTGGTGGGGGCCTGGAACATCGGCATCGCGAACACCGGTGCGAGCGGGGCCGCGGGCCGATCGGTGCGCTCGCCGAGCCGCCCGGCGGCCGCTGCCCCCTCCGACAGCTCGGAGGTGCCGGGGGCATCGGGATCCGCGGGGTCCGCGTGATCCGTGGGGATGTCGGGGACCGTCGGACCCGGCTCGGCCGCGGTCTCCGGCTCCGCCTCGGACGTCGCGGCGTCCGCCGGTGCCTCGGTGGCGCCGGTGGTCCCCGGGGCACCCGTGATCCCAGCCGGTGCGGGGGCCAGTGCGGCGAGGACCTGCTCGGCCGTCGCACGGGTGATGCTGGACTGGGCGCTGCGGATCTCGTGGCCCAGCCCGGTCAGGACGGCCACCACGTCCCGGCTGGCCCTGCCGAGCAGCTTGGCCAGTGCATGAACCCGCATCTTGTCCGGCAGGTCCTGGACGGGGTTGGGCTCCGACACACCGGAGGGCCCGCCGGTGCCACCGGCGGGCGCGTCGTTCACGGACATTCAGCTCCTTCGCCCCCGGGCGCCTCACGTCGGAGGCGGCCGCGCAGGGACCTTGCGCGTACTCGTTCCGCAGCTCGCGCGGGTGCGCGGTGCGGCACATCTGGTGTCGCTGCCCCGGGTCTCCGGGGTCGTTGCTCGACGACGTGCCGGCAGGTCCTCGCCGCCCGTGTCAGGACGTTCCGGGCCGACCCCGGGTCACCGGTGCCGATCCGAGCGGATCCACCAGGTCACCCCCGTCGTCGAGCAGGCCCTGCGCCATCCGGGTGGCCGTCACCGGAACCGGAGGTGTCAGATCTGCGACAACGTTGAGCGCACCCAGCACGTCATCGGGTCGAACGGTCGGTGTCGTCTGCCGTACGACCGCCGTCAGTATCGCACAGCCGGCCGTCGGATCCGGGGAAGCCGCCGGATCGGCCGGAGCATGATCCGCCACGTCACCGCTCACCTGCGGTTCGACGGCCAGCGACACGAGCGCCGCCCGTACGTCGACCTCCTTACGTCCGGACGGAGTGACCCGGGTCACGATCACCGAGTCCTGCTCCAGGAACGCCGTCACCGCGCGGACGACCTCGGCGTGCGACACGCCGCGCACCTCGAGCCGCCACCGGGCCGCGTCGATCCGGTCGGCGAGGGCCGGCGGCTCCGCGACCGCAGCCGCCAGCACGTCCAGTCCCTCGGGAAGCGCCCGGTCCAGCGCTTCGCGCAGCAGCTCCGGATCGACCTCGCGGGTCAGGCCCATCTCGACGTACTCGGCCTCGCTGGCCGCACCGGTCGGTGCGGCGCCGACCCAGGACAGTCGCGGGTGCGGGCTGAACCCGTGCGAGTGCGACACCGGGACACCGGCACGCCGCACCGCCCGCTCGAAGCTGCGGGCGATGTCGCGGTGCGACAGGAAGCGCAACCGGCCCCGCTTGGCGAAGCGAAGGCGGACCCGCTGCACCGTCGGAGGTGCCGGGTTCGCCGCTGCTCCGGCCTTCACACGCGCCATGGCGGGGAGTCTAGGAGCACCGGGGCGGCGCGATCGACACGGTGACCGGGCGGGCCGGCGGTCGCGGCCGTCACCGGCCCGGAGGCGTCCGGGGACGGGCCCGGGCCACCCCGGGGGCGGGCAACCGCGGGCAGCACCGTCGACACAGCTGCGGGCAGCACCGTCGACACGGCTGCGGGCAGCACCGTCGAGACGGCCGCGACCAGGCGACCGGTCAGCCGGGGTGGCTCGGGCCGGAAGCGGTGCACCGCCGCCACCCGGAGCAGCGACGCCGCCAGATGGACCGCGAGCGCGCGTCCGTCCGGGCGGTCCACCGGCACCGGCCGGAACGGGTCCGGGAACCCCAGCGCCGCGGCACACCGTCGCGCGGTGGTCGTGTCGGTGTGTCCCTGCTCCACGCGCAGGCGCAGGTGCGCGAGCAGGTTCGCGTCGTCGAGCGCCGGGTCCGCGGCGCACAGCGTGTCCAGATCGAGCAGCCCGACGCGCCCGTCGCCGAGCGAGATCACCTGCTTGTCGTGCAGGTCCCGGTGGGTCGGCACCCGCGGACGCGGGCCGAGGGAGACCAGCGCCGCCGCCACCCTCCGCGCCGGGGCGGTCAGGTCGCTCCCGGTGAACCGGTCCGCGTCGGCGCACCAGCGGAGCAGCACGGCGGCCTCGTCGTCGGCGCCGTGCACGGGCAGGCCCGCCGGGTCCGCGCCGTGCAGCGCCGAGCACGCCCCGGCGAGAGCCTCGCAGGCGGTGACGGCACCCTCCCGGTCCCGGGCCAGCAGCTCGTGCAGGGTGGGCCCGGGCAGCGGGTGGAGCCGGACGACGTCGGCATCGGCCGTCCCGCAGATCCGGGGCAGCACCGGCGCGCCGGGGCGGCCCGCGAGGAGGCGGGCTGCGGTGGCCAGGCCGTCCCGGACCCGGTGGGCCCGTCCCGGCCGGACGATCTTCAGGTAGTGCCCGTCGGCGGTGCGCAGCACCGCCCGGCGGCCGGGCCGGTGCCCCACCAGGGTCGTGCCGGGCGCGGCCAGGGCCCCGGCCAGCGTCGGCAGCCGAGGATCGGCGCCGTCGAGGATGCGGACGCCGTCCGGTCGCGGGCCGGCGCCGTCCCCCCACGGCACGATCGCGGCGAGCAGCCGACCGTCGACTCCGAGCGCCTCGACCGCCACGGCCGGTCCACCGTCGTCCGGGTCCCGGTGCGGCCACCCTCTGACCGGACGCGCACCCCCGGGGAGCTGCACGAACGCGGGCACGGCGGGTTCCCCGGCCGGACCGCCGCGCCCGACCCCCGCCCGGGGGGCCGACCGTGCCCGGCCGGCGGATGCAGGAGCCGGCCGGGCACCCACCTCGTCCGCGGCGCGGAGCAACGTCCGGGTGCGCTCGGCCCAGTCTGGGCGCAGGCGCCGGAACGGCTCGGGCAGTCGCAACAGCAGCGCCGCGAGCGACAGCACCGGTTCGGGCCTCCGCCCGGGCCAGTCGAGCCCGCCGCCGCAGGCCAGCGCCGCTGCGCTCCACTGGGCCGCGTCCCAGCCCACGGGACCGACAGCCGCCCGGTCGAGGTCGAGCAGCATCACCCCCTCGGTGGTGACGACGGTCTGGTCGGCCGAGAGATCACCGTGCAGCAGGGCGGTCCCGGTGGGCCAGGGGGCGCCGTGCAGCAGTCCGAGCAGCCGTGCGCACCGGGCCCGCTCCGCCGGGAGCACCCGCAGCACCGACGTCACCGCTGCCCGGGCCGCCCGCCGCACCGACCCGGCGTCGAGGGCGGGGAGCCCGGCCGGAGGCGAGGTGTCGTGCAGCGCGGCGACGGCGGCGAGCACGGCCGCGGCGTCGCCGGGCCCCGGGGTGCGGCCGTCGACCCATGCAGTGCGGACCTCGCGTCCGCGGACCCGTGCGGGTGGCAGATGTGCGCGCAGGCCGGGTGGTGGGTCGGTGAGCAGACCGCGGACCCCCTCGGCCGGTGCGACGGCATAGCGCTTGCTCACGACTCCCTCCGCGGTCCGGACGACGATCCGGCGGGCCGGGTTGTAGGCCAGCACGTCGCCCGCCGGTACCCGACGCAACCGCGGGTCCGACGACGCGGGCAGCACCACCGGCCCGGCCGGGTCGAGCACGGCGCCGGGACGGGTGGCGAGCCGTTCGGTGTCGGCCGGGTCGGCGAAGGTCGCGGCGAGCAGCCCGCGCCCACCGGCGACCAGCCCCAACCGGGCGTTGACCCCCGGTTTCCAGCGCAGCCGCGCCTGGACCGGCCCCTCGAGGTGGCGGGCCGCGAGCGGGCCGAGCAGCTCGGCGAACCCGGGGAGCCCGGCATCGTCGGGGAGCGGCGTCGTCACCGTCGCACCAGCTCCTCGATCCGGCCGTCGACGATCCGGACCACCCGGTCACATCCGGCGATCAGCTCCTCGTGGTGGGCGATGACGAGCACGGTCCGGCCGGCCGTCAGACGGTCCAGCGCGGTGAGCACGGCCCGCCGGGACGCGGCGTCGAGACCGGAGGTGGGTTCGTCGAGCAGCACGACGGGTGCGTCCCGCAGGATCGCGCGGGCGATCGCGATCCGCTGTCGCTGCCCGCCCGAGAGCGAGTCGCCGCGCTCGGCCAGAACCGTGTGATAGCCCAGTGGCAGCGCGCGGACGAAGTCGTCGGCGTCGGCTGCGACGGCGGCTGCCACCACCTGGGCGTCGCTCGCACCGGGCCGCGCCATCCGGATGTTCTCCAGCACGGTCCCGCCGAACAGCACCGACTCCTGCAGGACGACCGCGAACGCCGAACGCACCGACGCCACCGTCAGGTCGGTGAGATCGTGGCCGTCGAGCCGGACGGTGCCCGACTGTGGATCGAGCAGCCGCAACAGCAGGGCGACCAGCGTCGACTTCCCGGACCCGCTCGGGCCGGTCACCGCCACCCGCTCCCCCGGCCGGACGTGCAGCGACGCTCCGCGCAGCACCGGGGGCCCGTCGCCGTACCCGGCGGTGACCTCGTCGAGCCGCAGGTCGCCGACCGGCCGGCGCAGCGGGCGCGTCCACGAGCGGTCCCGCACGTCGGGCTCGGCCTCGAGCAACTCGGCGATCCGTTCGCCGGAGGCCGCGGCCCGGCTGATCCGCCCGGTGTACTTGGCGAGGTTGCGCATCGGTTTGAAGACGCTCTTGAGGTAGCTGACGAACACCACGAGTTCGCCGAGGGAGAGGGCGCCGCCGCTGACCCGGACGGTCCCGACGAGCAGCACCACCGCGGTCGCGGCGCCGATCAGCAGGTCGGTGCGTCGTTCCAGGCCCGCGGCGAGCCGCTGCGCCCGCACCCCCGTCGTGAGGCTGGCGCTGCTGCTGGCCGCGAACCGCCGCCACAGCGGCTCCTCCATCCGGTAGGCCTGCACGACACGGACCGCGCCGAGCGACTCCCCCACCAGCCCGGCGACGTGACCCTCCGCCCGGCGCGAGGACCGTGCCGCCGCCGTTACCGCGCTGCCCGAGCGGCGCGCGGCGAGCAGGAACAGCGGGACCACGACGAGGACGACGAGTGCGAGCAGCGGATCGAGCACGAGCATCACCACGGTCATGCCGACGAAGGTGACGACGCTGGCCAGCAGCGGCAGGCCCGCGGTGACCGCGACCTCCTGCAGCCTGGTCACGTCGGCGGTGAGCCGGGACAGCAGGTCCCCGGTGGGGATCGTCTGGTGGTAGCGCAGCGACTGGGCGAGCACGTGCCGGTAGGCGGCCGACCGCAGGGCCACGGTGACCCGGGAGCCGACGGTCGCGAAGCAGAGCGTCGCCGCGTACGAGGCGCACGCCCGCAGCGCCGACGCGGCCAGCACCCCGGCGGCGGCGATCAGCGCCAGCGTGGGGATGCCGAACGTCCGCTCCAGCGGCCGTCCGTCCAGCGCCGTGGGCAGCACGTCGTCGATCACGATCTTCAGCGGCCACGGTTCGGCGAGGGTGGCGAGGACCTCGACGAGGACCGCGAGCATGCCCAGCGCGACCAGAACGGTGTGGTTGCGCAGCAGCGGCAGCAGGTGACGCAGGGTGCGTCGCAGCGGGCTCACGCGGCACGTCCGCCGGGCAGCAGGGCGAGCGTCGCGTCGACGGTGGCCCGCCACGACATGCGGTCCCGGGCGGCCCGCAGACCGGCGGCGGCGAGCCGGGCACGCAGCGCGGGATCGGTGCCGAGCCGGTGCAGTGCGGTGGCGGTACCGATCAGATCGCCGGGCTCGACCAGCAGCGCCTCCTCGCCGTCGCGGACCAGGGTGGGCAGGTCGGCGATCGCGCTCGCGACGGTCGGCAGTCCCGCCGCCAGGTACTCGGCCACCTTCAACGGGGAGAAGTAGTGCTCACCGGCCGGGTAGGGCGCGGCCGCGGCGTCGGCGCGGTGCAGCAGCGCCGGGACCTCGTCCGGCCGGACCCGGCCGGTCGCCCGCACCGGCACCCCTGCGGCCCGCGCCCGGTCGAGGGTCGCGGCCAGCTCGGGGCCGTCACCGATCAGCAGCAGCCGCAACGGTGCACCGAGCGCACGGGCGAGGGCGAGCGCGTCGACCAGCAGGCCGGTGCCGTGCCACGGCCGGAACGTGCCGGCGAACGCGACGGTGCAGTCGGCGGGTTCGGCCACCCGGTCGGTGCCGGTGTCGTCCGGGCGGGTGCGCCCGGGCGGCCGGAACCGCTCGACGTCGACGCCGTTGGGTATCACCGGGACGTCCCTGCCGTGCGGGTCGAGGGCGGCGGCCCAGCGCGCGACCGGCCCGGTGACACCGAACGGTGCCTCGGCGGCCGCGAGGGCCCGCCGGGTGTGGGCCAGCGCGTCCTGCGGGGCGGTCAACCCGCGATGCCGGGCCTGTTCCTCCACCAGCGGCGCGTTGATCTCCAGGACGGTGCGGGCCCCGGCGGCGGTGGCGGCCTCCATCGGGGCGGCGCTCCACAGCGCATAGCGCTGGTAGACGAGCTCGACGTCCCCGGTGGCGCACAGCGCGGCGACGCGGTGCGCAGCGACGCAGTCGGTCGCACGCTGCGCGGCCTCCCGCGCGGCGAGATCATCACCAGTGGGGCACGACAGCGGGTGCACGACGACGCGTCCGAGACCGGCCGGGGCGGGGCCACCCGGCCTGCCGGTCACCAGGTGCACGGTCCGGTAGCGTCCGGCGAGCTCGCGCAGCACCTCCTGGACGTGCACCGAGCAGCCCTTGGAGCCGAACGCGGGCACCCCGGGGTCGGTCACGACGTACACGGCGTCACCGGTCACGCCGGCACCTCGTTTATCGCACCGGTCACGCCGACCGGGTGCGGCCGGGTCGCCGGGGCCCGGGTGCCGACCAGCCGGGCCAGCGCCGCGGCCTGGTCCCGACGGTCGAACCGCTGCTCGACCCGACGGCGCGCGGCCCGGGCGAGCCGCACCCGCCGCTGCGGGTCGTCGAGCAGCGAGCCCAGCGCGTCGGCCAGTGCCACCGGGTCGCGTTCGGCGACCAGCAACCCGGTCCGGTCGTGCTCGACGGCCTCCGGGATCCCGGTGACCGGAGTCGACACGCACGGTGTGCCGAGTGCCATCGCCTCCACCAGCACGGTGGGCAGGCCGTCCCGGTCACCGTCCGCGGCGTGCACGCAGGGCGCGGCGAACACGCTCGCCGCCGCGACCGTCGCGGCGACGATCTCGGCCGGGCACGGACCGTGGAAGGTGACGAGATCGTCGAGGCCGAGCTGGGCGACCTGTCTGCGGACGGCGTCCTCCAGCGGCCCGGCGCCCACGACGTCCAGCGGCGCCGGACGGCCGCGCTCCCGCAGCAGGGCGACCGCGTCGACCAGGTCGGGCAACCCCTTCTTCTCCACCAGCCTGCCGACGAAGGCGATCCGCCCGTTGCGTGCCCGCGGCTCGCTGAACCGGACGGCCGCCGGGTCGATGCCGTTGTGGACCCGGTGCACGCGGGCGGCAGCGGCGCCGAAGGTGCGCCGCAGCCAGCGGGCGTTGAAGTCGCTGACCGTGACCACGTGATGAGCGTCGGCGAGCAACCGGCGGAGCACCTCGCGGTCGACGTCGTCGTGGAAGATGTCCTTCGCGTGCGCGGTGAACGAGTACGGGACCCCGGTCAGCCGGCTCGCGAGCCGGGCGGTCACCGCCGCCGAGGTGGCGAAGTGCGCGTGCAGGTGGGTGATGCCCGTCTCGCGGACCCAGCGGGCGACACCGAGGACCTGCGCCGCGTGGTCGGCGGGCAGCGCGACGAGATCGGCCAGTACCGCCGGCAGCGCGGGCAGGTCGGCGACGGCGCCGCGCAGCACCTCCCAGTGGGCCTCCCGGCCCGACGGCCGCGGTATCCAGGACACCGGTGCCCGGACGGCGGCGACGCTGGCGTGGAAACAGGGGTCACCGGCCGGGTGCAGGGCGGCGATCGCGACCGACTCCCCGGCCGCCTCACGGGCCAGGATCTCCTGCACGACGAAGGTCTCCGACAGCCGGGGGTACCGTTTCACGACGTACCCGATCCGATGCCCGGCCCGGTCAGGCCGCACGGCGCTGCTCCCGGACGAGCCGGTGCGCCCAGGCCGGGACGCGGGCCGAGCCACCGAGATCGATATCGGTGCGTGGGGTACGGAGGGTGCTCGCCCGGTCCAGCCAGTCGCCGAGGAGCCCGGGGGTGAGATCGTCGGGGTGGACGTCGTCGACGGCACCGTGTTCGGAGAGGCGGCGCGCCCGCATCCGCTGTTCGGACCGGGGTGCCGTGCGCGGGACGACCAGCGCCGGGGTGTCGGTGGCGAGGATCTCGACGACGGTGTTGTAGCCACCCATCCCGACGACCGCACATGCCCCCGGGAGCCAGGCGGCCGGGTCCGGGCAGAAGTCGACGACATGCAGCCCGGGCGTCGCGTGCAGGGCGGCACGGGCCGGGGCGGGCAGGTACGGCCCGGCGACGACGACGCCCGCCGTCCCGGCGGGTCGCGGTGCCGCCGCGAACGTGGTCGCGAGCTCCGCGCCGTCCTGCCCCCCACCGAGCAGGCACAGCACGTGTGGTCCGGGCACCGGTGGCGCCACCGCACCCGCTTCCCGTGGTGCCGCGAGGTATCCGGCATGCCGGACCATGCGACGCACCGACGGTGGCAGCGCCAGGTCCTCGACCGGGTCGGCGATGCGCGGATCGCCGTAGACCCAGACCTCGTCGTAGTGCTCGCGCAGGGCTTCGGTGGTGCGGCCGCGACGCCACTCGGCGGCCGCGGCGGCAGGCCCGTCGAGGATGTCGCGCAGGCCCAGCACCAGCCGGGTCCCGATGGTGTGCAGTCCGGCCAGCGCCGGTTCGAGCTCACCGGCGAAACCGCGCGCGACCTTGTCGACGACGAGCAGGTCCGGAGCGAACGCGGTCAGCCCGGCGGCGAGCACCTGGCTGCGCAACCGGATGACGTCGGCGAGCGGGAGGGCCCAGCGACCGGAGCGGTAGGACCCGTCGGCGTCCTTGGCCACCGAGGGGAGGACCAGCAGGTCGACGCCGTCGGGCAGCGGGAACCGGCCGGCCTCGGCCGCACCGGAGATCAGCAGGATCTGCGGTGATCGAAGGCCCGACCGGAGCGCCGCGGCGAGAACCAGATTGCGCCGGAGGTGACCCAGCCCCATCGTGTCGTGGCCGTAGAGCGCGATCCGCGCGGGCCGTCGTTCGTCCATGGTGACCAGCGTCGGACCGGAAGATGAAGCCGGGCTGAGCGGTCGGTGAGGGCCTTTTCATCTACGGACCTCGTCCACGGACCGTCAGCTGCGGACCCTCGTTCACGGACGGCCGGTTCCGGCCGACCGGTTCCGGCATCCTCCGGGCGCCCGTCGGTCGGGCCCGTCGTCGCTGAGCCCTGGTCGGTCGTTCCTCACCACCGGCATCAGTCGTTCGCCACCACCGGCGTCCGTCGGTCACCGCGGCGCGTCGCTCACCGGCGTCCGTCGTCAGCTCTCGTCCGTCAGGCGTCGTTCGTCAGGCGTCGTCGTCAGCTCTCGTCCGTCAGGCGTCGTCCGCCAGGCGTCGTCCGCCAGGCGTCGTTCGCCAGCTCTCGTCCGTCAGCTCTCGTCCGTCAGCCGTCGTCCGTCAGCCGTCGTCCGCCGACCCTCGTCCGCCAGCTCTCGTTCGTCGGCCCTCGTCCGCCAGCCGTTGTTCGTCAGCCGTCGTTCGTCAGCCGTCGTCCGTCAGTCATCGTCATCGGAGTCGTCGTCATCCGAGTCGAAGTCGTCATCGTCATCGAAGTCGTCGTCACCATCGAAGTCGTCATCCGAGTCGTCGTCGTCATCGAAGTCGTCGTCCGAGTCGTCGGCTGGGTCGTCGGCTGGGTCGTCGTCCGAGTCGTCGTCGGGGCCGGGGTCGCCCGGTTCCCCGGGGCCCGGGCCCGGAGCGGCGGGCGGCGGGGCAGCGGGCCCCGCCGCAGTGTCACCGGTACCGGCGGCAGGATCGGGCGGGGCCACCTGCGGCCCGACGACCTGCAGTCGGGCATCCGCGGTGTCGGACCACGAGACGGCGTAACCGCAGGTCGCGACGCTCACCAGAACCGGGAAGGCCACGACGACGACCGCGAGCGCGCGTCGGCGCGCGGTCGAGGAATCGGTCACCAGGACATCATGGGGCACCCGCAGGCCGGTCGGATGAATGCTGCATGAGGAAGTTCTCATCCACAGCGGTAACCGACCCCGCGGACCGTGCTGATCCGGTCGGCGCCGATCTTGCGGCGCAGCTGCCGGACGTACACGTCGACGACGTTGGATCCGGGATCGAAGTCGAACCCCCACACCCGGTCGAGGATCTGCTCGCGGGACAGCACCTGCCCCGGGTGCCGCATCATCAGCTCCAGCAGGGCGAACTCCCGCGCCGACAGGTCGACCTCGCGGTCACCGACGGCGGCCCGGCGGGTGCGCAGGTCCAGTGAGAGCCCGTCGACGGCGAGTACCGAGGCGTCGCCCTGGGCACCGGCGGAGGACCGCAGCCGCAGCCGCACCCTGGCCAGCAGCTCCTCGAACCGGAACGGTTTCGTCATGTAGTCGTCGGCACCGCCCTCCAGCCCGGCGACGGTGTCCCGCACGCCGTCCCGCGCGGTGAGGATGACGATCGGGATCGGGTTGCGGGCCTCGCGCAGATGACGCAGCACGGCGTAACCGTCGTATCCGGGCAGCCCGAGGTCGAGGACCAGCAGCGCGTAGCGGCCGGACATGGCGTAGGCGACCGCCTCCCGCCCGTCGCGCACCACGGTGGTGTGGAAGTGGTGCGCGCGCAGCCCCTTCCCGACGAAGCGGGCGATGTGCTCCTCGTCCTCGGCGATCAGGATGTGGTCCACGTGTCGGCCCCCTCCGGTGCGACCACGGTCGCGGGCACGCGGATGGTGAAGGTCGATCCGTGTCCCGGTGACGACTCCAGCTCCACATGACCGCCGTGTGCCTCGGCGATCGCGGTCACGATCGCCAGCCCCAGGCCGGCCCCGGTGTGTTCGCCGCGGCTGCCGCCGGACGCCGCTCCCCGGGAGAACCGGCCGAAGATCGCCTCGGCGTCCTCGGGGGTGATGCCGCTCCCGGTGTCGGTGACCCGGAACGCGACCCCCGTGGCCGACGTGGTGACCCCCAGCGAGATCCGGTCGCCCGGCCCGGTGTGCTGGACCGCGTTCTGGGCGAGCTGCACCAGGGCCTGGGTGATCCGCTGCGGGTCGATGTCGGCCTCGCCCTCGGGCAGCGCGTCGATCCGCCAGACCCGGTCGCCGAGCCGCTGCAGCTTGGCCGCCACGTCGGTCGTCAGCTCCAGCAGGTCGGTCCGCTCGCGCACCACGAAGTCGGGTTGCTCCGCCTTCGCGAGCAGCAGCAGGTCCTCGACGATCCGGCTCATCCGGTCCAGCTCGCCGTTGCACAATCGGACGACCTCGGCGCGCTCGGCCGGGTCGTCGTCCTCCAGGAACTCCAGGTTCCCGCGGACGATCGTGATGGGCGTGCGCAGCTCGTGGCTGGCGTCGTCGAGGAACTCCCGCTGGGTCCGGAACGCGCTGTCGAGCCGGTCGAGCATGGCGTTGAACTGGGCGGCCAGGGCCGCGATGTCGTCGTGCCCGGCGACCTCGATCCGCCGGGTCAGATCCTCGTGGGTGATCCGCGCCGCAGCCCGCCGGATCTCGTTGACCGGGCGCAGGATCTGCCCCGCCACCACCCACGAGGCGAACGCCGCGAGCGCCAGCCCGGCCCCGCTGACCACCAGCACCGTCCGGGTCACCGCGTCCGCCCGCTCCCAGAACGGCGCCAGCTCGGCGATCACGAGGAACGTCGCCACCGGCTCGTCACCGGCCCCCAGGACCCGCACCGACGACCACATCACCGGCCCGCCCGGCAGGTCGAGCCGCCCGGCGTCCTGCCCGGTGGCCAGGATCGGGTCGAGGCGGGCCGTCCGGTCCTGCGCCGTCATCGGCCGCTCCGGCTGGGTGAGCGTCCGCCCGTCCGCGGTGATCGCGAGCATCACCTCGCCCCGGTCGGCGTGCTGGCGACGCAGGTGCCCGTCGAGCAGTTGCACCGCGTCGACGGTGGGCTCGCCGGTGATCGGGTCACGGCCGGAGTCGGCGACCCGCAGGAACTCCGTGGTCTCCTGCTCCAGGCCGTCGCGAGCCCGTTCCAGCGCGTCGGCCTGCATCAGGTTGCGCACCGCGAGCCCGACGCTGAACTGCACGATGACCAGGAGCAGCAGGAACCAGCCCACGATCCGCAGGCGTGCAGGCACGACGAGGCGACGCGTCGTCGGTGCGGACGTCACGGCGGGCCGCCGGTCGCGGGTGGAGGCGCGCGTGACCCGCCGGGTGTCCGTGCTGGTCATGACGGGTGGAACGGTACCGGCCGGACGAACCCGTCAGGGTGAGGAAATCTTCATCCCCGGGGATCGAGGACCAGCAGTCCCTCGCCGGCGGGCCGGAACCCGGCCCGCCGGTAGAACGACGCGCTGCCCGCGGTCGGGGCCAGCATGAGCCGCCGGTGGCCCCGGTCGCGGGAGTGCGCGACGACCGCCGTCAGCAGCGCCCGTGCCACCCCTGCCTCGGTGAAGGCCCGCAGCACGAAGGCGTTGCCGAGCTGCCCGGTCCGGGCGCCGCGGGAGCCGGGCCGTGGCATCTGCACGGTCTCCAGCAGGTTGATCGACCCGATCGGGGTGAAACCGGCGCGTTCACTGCCGGCCTCGGCGATCCAGAACGCCCGGCGTGGCTGCTCCACCCGCCACCAGGCGGCGAACGCCTCCTCGAACCCGGGATCGGCGACCGGGCGGCCGGCCCGCTCCTCCAGCCACTGCCGCCGCAGCCGGGCGAGCGCGGTGACGTCGCGTTCGTCGGCGACCCGCACCCGCAGCTGCCGACCGCCGTACTCCCATTCCGAACCACCGGGGCCCGCCGCGTCCGGGCCGGGGACGGAGGACAGCCCGTTCGCCGCTCCGGCCGTCTCAGCCACCCGATCCCCGCCGAGCCCCGGCACCGGGCGCGTCCCCCGCCGGGTCGGCCGCGGGCGACACCGTCGGGTTCACGACGGTCAACGGCAACAGCGTGGTCCCGCTCGGGCCCACCTCGATGTCGGTGCCCGTCGACGGGCAGACACCGCAGTCGAAGCACGGCGTCCAGCGGCAGTCGTCCTGCTCGCGGCCCTCCAGCGCCTCCTGCCAGTCCTCCCAGAGCCAGTCCCGTTCCAGCCCGGAGTCCAGGTGGTCCCAGGGCAGGATCTCCTCCCGCCCCCGCTCGCGGGTGGTGAACCAGTCCAGGTCGACGCCCAGCGGCTCCAGCGCCGCCGCCGCGCAGTCGAGCCAGCGCCGGTAGGAGAAGTGCTCGGACCACCCGTCGAAGCGGCCGCCGTCGCGCCAGACCCGCTCGATCACCGCGCCGACCCGGCGGTCGCCCCGGGCGAGGAGCCCCTCGATCAGCGACGGCTCCCCGTCGTGGTAGCGCATCCCGACGTTGCGCTTGGTGCTGCGGTCGGCGTTCACCGCCTCGCGCAGCTTGCGCAGCCGGGCGTCGACGACCTCGGGACTGGTCTGGGGCGCCCACTGGAACGGTGTGTGCGGCTTCGGGACGAACCCGCCGATCGAGATCGTGCACCGGACGTCGTTGCGGCCCGACGCCTTGCGGCCCGCAGCGATCACCCGCTGCGCCATCCCGGCGATCTCCAGGACGTCGTCGTCGGTCTCGGTGGGCAGCCCGCACATGAAGTACAGCTTCACCTGCCGCCATCCCTGGGCGAACGCCTCCGAGCAGGTCCGGATCAGGTCCTCCTCGGAGACCATCTTGTTGATCACCCGGCGGATCCGCTCGGAACCGCCTTCCGGGGCGAAGGTGAGACCGGACCGGCGGCCGTTGCGCGAGATCTCGTTCGCCAGGTCGATGTTGAACGCGTCCACCCGGGTGGAGGGCAGCGACAGCGAGGTGTTGGTGCCCTCGTAGCGATCGGCCAGGCCCTTGGTCACCTCGGCGATCTCGGAGTGGTCGGCGCTCGACAGCGACAGCAGGCCGACCTCGTCGAACCCGGACGCGCGCACGGCGGCGTCGACCATCTCGCCGATCCCCTGCAGGGAGCGCTCCCGCACCGGCCGGGTGATCATCCCGGCCTGGCAGAAGCGGCAACCGCGGGTGCAGCCGCGGAAGATCTCGACCGAGGCCCGCTCGTGCACCGTCTCGGCGAGCGGCACGAGCGGGCGCTTCGGGTACGGCCACTGGTCCAGCTCGACGGTGGTGCGCTTCTGGACGGTGGCCGGGACGCGCTCGTCGACCGGGGTGACCGAGGCGATCGCTCCGTCGTCGCCGTAACGGACCTCGTAGAGCGAGGGCACGTAGCAGCCCGGGGTCCCGGCGAGCCGCAACAGCAGCTCGCGCCGGCCACCGGGGCGGCCATCGGCCTTCCAGTCCCGCACGACGTCGGTGATGTCGCCGACCACCTCCTCACCGTCACCGAGGGCGGCGACGTCGATGAAGTCGGCCACCGGCTCCGGGTTGAACGCGGCGTGACCGCCCGCGACGACGACCGGGTGGGTCTCGTCCCGCTCGGTCGCGTGCAGCGGCATGCCGGCGAGATCGAGGGTGGTCAGCAGGTTCGTGTAGCCCAGCTCGGTGGAGAACGACACACCGAGCAGATCGAAGTCACCGACCGGATGGTGCGCGTCGACGGTGAACGCCGGCACACCGGACGAGCGCATCAGCTCCTCGAGGTCCGACCAGACCGCGTAGCAGCGCTCGGCGAGCGCGTCCTCCCGCTCGTTGAGCACCTCGTAGAGGATCTGCACGCCTTGGTTGGGCAGACCGACCTCGTAGGCGTCCGGGTACAGCAGCGCCCACCGGACCGGGACCGAGTCCCACGGCTTGACCTGCGAGTTCCCCTCACCGCCGACATACTGCACCGGCTTCGAGACTCGGGGCAGGATCGACTCGAGGGCGGGGAAGACGGAGGTGGGTGCCACGCTGCACCAGGGTAGCCCCGTCCGAACGGGACGACCCGGCGGGGCGGCGGCCGGCCGGCCGGTGCGTTCACCACACGTTCCCCGACATCGTCTGCAGCGCGGAGCGGGTCACGTCGTCGGCGGGCAGGAAGGTCTCCAGCGCCAGCTCGGCGAGGGTGACGTCGTGCGGGGCACCCCTTCGACGAGACCGACCCGGCCGCCCGTAAGACCCTGGTCACCGAGCTGTTCACGCCGGACTGCCGATACGTCGACCCGCTCGCCGACGTCACCGGTCACGACGGCGTCGACAGCTTCCTCGACCGGGTCCCGGCACACTGAGTGGGTCCGGCCGGCTCAGCGCTTCCCGTTCGGCAGCGCCAGCCGGTTGATCGTCCCCAGAACCTGGAGGTACTGCTTCCACAGCGGCCCGCTCGTGTACTCCAGCCCGTACTCCTCGCAGAGCGACCGGACCTCGGGTGCGATCTCGGCGTAGCGGTTGCTGGGCAGGTCCGGGAACAGGTGGTGCTCGATCTGGAAGCTGAGCTGGCCGGTCATCAGGTGGAAGAACCTGCCGCCGTCGAGGTTCGCCGAACCGAGCAGCTGCCGGACGTACCACTCGCCGCGGCTCTCGTCCGCCAGCTGTTCCTCGTCGAACTGCACCGCACCGGCCGGGAAGTGCCCGCAGAAGATCACCGCGTGCGACCAGACGTTGCGCACGACGTTCGCGGTCAGGTTCCCGGCCAGCACCGGCAGGAAGAACGGGCCGGCCAGCGCCGGGAACGCCAGGTAGTCCTTGAAGATCTGCCGACCGGCCTTGCGGCCGATCGACTTGACCTGCTGCCACACCCGCGACCAGGGCTTCTCCCCCGCGACGACCTTCTCGACCTCCAGGTCGTGCAGCGCGACCCCGTACTCGAAGAACAGGCTCAGCAGGAAGTTGTAGAGCGGGTTGCCCAGGTGGTAGGGCGTCCAGCGCTGCTCCTCGGACAGTCGCAGGATCCCGTAGCCCACGTCGCGGTCCTTGCCGACGACGTTGGTGTAGGTGTGGTGCAGGTAGTTGTGCGAGTGTTTCCACTCCGCCGAGGACGAGACGTTGTCCCACTCCCAGTTCGACGAGTGGATCTTCGGATCGCGCATCCAGTCCCACTGGCCGTGCATGACGTTGTGCCCGATCTCCATGTTCTCCAGGATCTTGGCGATCGAGAGCATGGCGGTGCCGGCGATCCAGGCCGGGGGCAGGACGCCGGCGAACAGCAGCGCGCGACCGCCGATCTCCAGCGCGCGTTGCTTGCGGATGACGTCGCGGATGTAGGCGGCGTCGGACGCGCCGCGCTCGGCGAGGACGCGGTCCCGGATGGCGTCGAGCCGGCGGCCCAGCTCCTCGATCTGCTCGGCGGTCAGCCGGGTGGTGGCCACCACGTCCTCGCGCCTGCTGGAGGGGACGAGCTCCAGGACCGGCCGCTGGGGCTGCCGGACCAGGCCGGTCTCCTCCGGGCCGGGCTCGGGGCCGGTGACGGGGGTGTCGAGCGTGGCGGTCATGGCGGACCTCCTCGGGTCGTTGGGATGCCGGGCCGGACGGTCCGGGCTCCGGTGACGATCGGTGGTGCGGGCCGGTGGGCCGGCCGCGGGCGGGACCGGTCTGCCGCACGCGGCGGCGGGTGCGGTCCGCGCCTCAGCCCAGGTCGAGGCGGGCCGGGCCACAGGCGGAGTTGATGCAGGTCTGGACCAGGTCGCCGGGCTCGCCGTGCGCCTGCCCGGTCCGCAGGTCGCGGACCCGGCCCTCGCGCAGCGGCAGCACGCAGCCGAAGCAGATGCCCATCCGGCAGCCGCTGGGCATGATCTTCCCGGCGGACTCGCCCGCCTCCAGCAGGCTCTGGCCCGGCGCCACCTCGACGGTGCCGTCGCCGAGCTCGACGATGCCGCCGGTCCCCTCGCTCGCCCGCGCGGGCGGGGTGAACCGCTCGACGACGACGTCGTCCCAGGCCTCGGTGAGGGCGTCGAGCAGCCCGTCCGGGCCGCAGGCGTACACGGTGCGCGCGGCCCGGTCGGGGACCGCGGCGTCCAGGCTCGCCGGATCGAGCCGGCCGGTGACCCCGCTGTGCCGCAGTACCACCCGTAGCCACGGGTGCCGGGCGGCGAGCCCGGTGAGCTCGGCGGCGAAGATCGTGTCCGCCGGTGTGCGGGCGCTGTGCACGAGCACCGTGTCGGGCATCGGGCCGGCGCCCGCGTCGAGGGTGCGGAGCATGCTCATCACCGGGGTGATCCCGCTGCCCGCGGTCACGAACAGCAGCTTCGGCGGGAGCGGATCAGGCAGGGTGAAGGTCCCGGCCGCCTGCTCCAGCTCGACGACGGTGCCGATCGGCAGGTCGCGGACGAGCGTGCCGGAGACCACCCCGCCCGGCACCTCCTGCACGGTGAGGGTGAGGTACCCGGCACCCTCCGGCGAGGAGAGCGAGTAGGTGCGGCGGTGCCGCACCCCGTCGACGTCGATCCCGATCCCGACGTACTGGCCCGCCCGGTGCCCGGCCCACGCCCGGCCGGGTTCGATCGTGACCGACACGGCGCGGCCGGTCTCCCTGCGCCGCGCCACGACCCGGCCGCGCAGCGACGTCGTCGACCACAGCGGGTCGAACAGGGTCAGGAAGTCCTCGGGCAGCAGCGGCGAGGTGAGCGCGCTCGCGGCGGCCAGCAGGCGCCGGGGCCGGCCGGGTGCCGTAGCAGCGGAACGAAACATGACATCAACTCTGCACAACTTGATGTCACATAGCAAGACGCAACGGTCGATCGCTTGTGTCACATCGGGTACTGCTACGGTCTGTGTCATGGTGGACGAGGACGCCGACCTGCAGGGTTGGCGCACCATCGACGAGCTGGCCCGCGCCAGCGGAGTCACGGTGCGCAACATCCGCGCATACCAGTCCCGCGGCCTGCTCCCACCGCCCGAGGTGCGGGCCCGCACCGGCTACTACGGGCCGGGCCACGCCGCCCGGCTCGAGCTGATCAAGGACCTGCAGGACGAGGGCGTCAAGCTCGACACCATCAAGAAGCTGCTCGACACCACCGGCGGCTCCACCGAGCAGGTGGTGCAGTTCATCCGGACCGTCCGGGAGCTGTTCGCCCCCGAGCCCCGGCAGATGGTCCACCTGGCCGAGCTGGCGGAGCGGTACCAGGCGACCGACACCGGCCTCGCCAAGCGCGGGGTCAAGATGGGCCTGCTGCGCGAGGTCGGCGAGGACACCTACGAGGAGATCAGTCCGCGGCTCATGACCGCCGCGGCCGAGCTCACCGGCCTGGGTATCCCGATCAACCGCTCGCTCGACGTCGTCGAGCAGGTCCGCAAGCACGCCGATGCCGTCGCGAAGCTCTACGTGGACCTGTTCCTCGGCGAGATCTGGCAGCCCTTCGACGCGTCCGGGCGTCCGGACGACCAGTGGCCCCGGGTCTACGAGACGATCGAGCGGCTGCGCCGGATCTCCGGTGAGGTCATGATCGCCGTGCTGGAGCTGGCCGTCGCCGAGCGGGTGGACGTCACCTTCGGTCGCGACATCGTCCGCAACGTCCGCACCACCAGTGCCGGGCCGACCCGGCCGCCCGAGGACGACCCGGCGGCGCCCGAACCCGACGCCGGGCCGCCCGGAACCCGGGACTGACGACCCTCGATCACGACCCCGGGGCCGGCCGCGGGGCGGGCAGGGGCAGCCCGCGCCGCTCGAACAGCCACCGCGCCCGGTCGGGGGCGTCGGTGATGATCCCGTCGACACCGAGATCGAGCAGCGCGTCCATGGTCGGCACGTCGTTCGGCGTCCAGGGGATCACGGCCAATCCGGCGTCGTGCGCGGCCCGCACCATCTCGGCCGTGGTGAACGGCGTGTAGTCGGGTGCGGTGACCGCCGCCGACTGCGGGGTGCCGTGCACCGGGGAGATCGCCGCCGCGTCGACGGTGCGCGCCGCCGCGACCAGGGCGGTCGCCGGGTCCGGACCGAGATCGTCGGCGTCCAGACCGTTCAGCCACGGCGACGCACCCGGCTCGCCGAGCTGCAGGAAACTCTCGTTCATCAGGAAGATCCGCTCCAGTTCCGGTGCGACCTCCCGCATCCGGGCCAGCGCGGCCAGGTCGAAACTCTGGATGGTGGTCCGGTCGGCCACCCCTGCGCTGCGCACCTGCGCGGCGACGACCTGAACGAACTCCTCGCGGGGCGCCGTCTCCTCCGGTGCCGCCGCCTCGACCTTGGTCTCCACGTTGAACCGGACGTCGTCGGCGCCGTACTCGCGTGCCAGCGCGAACACCTCGGACAGCTCCATCATCCGCGCGCCCGGCGACAGCTGCTGCGCCGGGTGGGCGGGCCGGCGCACCGAGCCGCAGTCCATCGTCCGCAGCTGGGCGAACGTCAGGTCCTTCACGTACTTCCCGACGTAGGGGAACTGTGGATCACCCGGCACCGCGGGGCCGGTATCGGTGCACACCTCGTCGCTGACCTGCCGGTCATGGGTGACGACGGCGCGACCGTCCCGGGTGATCTGGACGTCCAGCTCCAGGGTGTCGACACCGAGCTCCAGCGCCGTCCCGAAGGACAGCCGGGAGCTCTCCACCGCGAGCGTCGCCCCTCCGCGGTGGGCCTGGAGATCGACCGGCTCCCGACCGCCCGCCGATGCCGCAGCCGGTTCCACCGCGTCGGACCTGGCCAGGGCGACCGGCACCGGTCCGGCGAGGGTGATCGCGAGCATCGCGGGGAGCAGGACGGTGAGGACTCGACGGGCACGCACGGGCGGCGACGCTAGGAGCGCCCGGTGTCCGCCGCGTCGACGGCGGGACACGTCCCGGCGTCCGGCATCCGGCGGGCCGGTGTCAGGACCGGGATCAGGACAGCAGGCCGGCCGTCCGCAGGGCGGCCCGGACGTCCTCGTGGTGCCACTCGTCCAGCGGGACCAGCGGCAGCCGGATACCGCCGGGCATCAGGCCCAGTTCGGCGAGCGCCCACTTCACCGGGATCGGGTTCGGCTCGGAGAACAGCGCGGCGTGCAGTCCCGCGAGATCGGCGTCGAGGGCCGACGCGGTCTCGGCGTCCCCGGCGACGGCCGCCTTGCACATCCGGGCCATCGGCTCCGGGGCGACGTTCGCCGTCACCGAGATGTCGCCGTGGAAACCGGCGAGCATCGAAGCCCGGGCGGTGCCGTCGTCGCCGGAGTAGAGGGCGAAGTCGTCGAGCCCGAGCGCGACCAGCTCGCGCACCCGGTCCAGATCACCCTTGGCCTCCTTGAGCCCGACGATGTTCGGGATCTCGGCGAGTCGCGCCACGGTGGAGGGGAGCATGTCGCAGGCCGTCCGGCCGGGCACGTTGTAGAGGTACTGCGGGATCGAGACGGTCTCGGCGATCCGCTTGAAGTGCTGGTAGAGACCCTCCTGCGGGGGCTTGTTGTAGTACGGCGTGACCAGCAGCGCACCGTCGGCACCCGCTGCGCGGGCCGCCCGGGTGAGATGGATCGCCTCCTCGGTGGAGTTGGCGCCGGTCCCGGCGATGACCGGCACCCGGCGGTTCGCGACGTCGATCGTGCGCCGCATCACCTCGGTGTGTTCGAGGACCGAGAGCGTCGACGACTCACCGGTCGTGCCGACCGAGACGATCGCGGACGTACCGGCGTCGATCTGCCGTTCGACGAGCTCACCGAGCGCGGAGTGGTCCACCTCGCCGTCGTCGTGCATGGGGGTCACGATCGCGACGATGCTTCCGGTGATCATGGGCGAGCCTCCTGTACCTCTGCCGTAGCGGCCCGACGGTAGCAAGTACCAGGGAGGATTCCAGCGGGTAACGGGGGCCGGACGGTTCAGCCGAACGCGAGCCGGGCGGGCTCGACCGAGCGGCCGATGCGGCGTGCGGCCTGCAGCACGACCAGCACGGCGGCGATCGCGGCGACCAGCACGACCGCGATCGGGCGGTCGTTCGCCGCGATCCCGGCGAGCGCCCAGACCACGGCGGCGGCGAACCCGGCGAACCCGGCCGTCGTCCCGATCACCGACAGCGCCACCGCGGTCAGCAGCACCAGCAGCAGCACCGCCGCCGTCTGCGCGAGGGCACCAGCACCCGGCAGCCCGACCGCGACCCCGGCCGCCATCAGCCCGAGCAGCAGCGCACACGACGCCCAGCCCAGGTACAGCGCGACCGGCAACCGGAAGGCGAGCCGCTCCGTCCAGCCCTGCGCGGTCTCCCGGGACAGCCGCGCATAGGTCACCCCGAGCACCACGACCAGCGCGATCAGCACGAGCTGGGCGGTGACCACCCAGCCGTTGGAGAAGGCCAGGATCCACAGCGGGTTCAGCACCGCCGACGCGGCGAGCCACCAGCCCACCCGGCGGTGCACCGCGCGCCCACGCTGGGTCGGCAGCAGCGCGTACCCCGCGTAGGCGAGGAACCCCAGGTAGATCAGACCCCAGATGGAGAACGCCCAGCCCGCCGCGAGCAACGGGGTGTCGTAGGCCCTGGCGACCTCCCCGACTCCGGATCCACCGAACGCGGAGACCAGCACCTGCACGATCGCCAGTGCCGCCACGACCACACCCCGGACGAGGTCCGCGGTGGTCGGGCGGGGGGTGAGCACCGTCATCCGCACATGGTGAACCCCCGCCGGCCGGTCTGCCATCCGGCCAACGGGCGTCACACGATCATCAGGTGGTCAGGCGGTCAGCGACCGCACGAAGAGGTGGACGTCGCGGACGTCGCCGGCGGAGAGCCGCACGCCGCGCGGCAGCAGCCCGTACTCGGCGAACCCGCGAGCGGCGTAGAACGCGGGCAGCGGGGTCCCGCCGCGGGCGCCGAGCGTGAGCATCTCGACACCCATCTCCCGCGCGTGCTCGGCGGCCGCCTCCAGCAGGACGGTGCCGAGCCCTCGGCCCTGCAGGCCCGGCCGCACCATGAGGCGCTGCACGTCCGCCCGGTGCGCGGCGATCCCGGTGCCCCGGGCCAGGAAGACGGTGCCGTCGGGGGCGGAGCCGTCGCCGAGCACGATCATCCACAGGACCCCGGCCCGGACCCGGTCGATCGTGGCCGCGGCCAGTTCCCGGATCTCGGCCGGATCGGAGCCCGGCACGAAGTCGACCGCGCCACCGGCCTCGGTGACGGCGATCCAGAGCTCACCGAGCCCACGGGCGGCGTCAGCGGGCGGGTCGACGATCCTGCGCGGGACGCCGACCTGCACGCTCACAGGTTCGGGAACCAGAGCTTGATCTCCCGGCCGGCCGACTCGGGGGAATCCGAGCCGTGCACCAGGTTCGATCCGGTCTCCAGGGCCAGATCACCCCGGATGCTGCCCGGGGCCGCCTTCTCGACCGGGTCGGTGCCACCGGCCACCTGACGCCAGGCGGCGATCGCCCGCGGGCCCTCCACGACCGCGGCGAGCACCGGGCCGGAGGTGATGAAGGAGATGAGCTCCTCGAAGAAGGGCTTGCCGTCGTGCTCGGCGTAGTGCTGGGTGGCCAGCTCGCGGTCGACGGCGCGCAGGTCGAGTGCGACGAGGTCGAGACCCTTGCGTTCGATGCGGGAGACGATCTCCCCGACGAGCTTGCGCCGGACCCCGTCGGGCTTGACCAGGACGAGAGTGCGTTCAGTCACGTGCGCCAGGGTAACCACGGCCGGTGACGGCGCCGGACCGGGTGCCGCGGGCTACTCCTGCTGCTGCGACGGGAGCATCCCGGCTGCCATCCGCCTGGCCACCTCGCGGCGCATCCACACCAGGATCGCCCAGACCACCACGAACGCGAACGCGACGATCGCCAGCGACGGCAGGAACACGAACGCCGCGACCACCAGCAGGACCTGCAGCACCAGCGCCGCGTTCAGACCCCACGGCCGGCGCTGCAACCCCGAGGCGACGATCATCGCCACCGCCAGACCGATGATCACGCCGACGCCGAGCGCGGTGGATCCGCTGCCGAAGCGGGGCAGCACCAGCAGCGCCAGCAGCACCACGATCGCCTCGAGGATCAGCGTCGCCGCGAACACTCCGCGCGCGCCCTTCATCGGATCGGTCGGCGGCGGTCGCACGCCCTCGGGGACGCCCGGGATGTCGCTCATTCCGGCTCCTTGCCGAACAGGGCGCGGGCCTCGCCGGCCGTCACCACCGAACCGGTCACGACGACACCGACACCCGATCCACCGGCCTCCTCGGCCAGCTCACCGGCCTGGTCGATCGCCAGCTGCAGGGAGGGCTCCACACTGACCCGGTCGGCGCCGAACACCTCCGCGGCCAGCGCCCCCAGCTCGTCCGCGTCCATCGCACGGGGCGATGCGTTCGCGGTGACCACGACCTCGTGCAGCACCGGTTCGAGGCCCTGCAGGATGCCCCGCGCGTCCTTGCCCTGCAGCACGCCGATCACCCCGACCAGCCGGGTGAACCGGAACTCCGAGGTCAGCGCGGTGGCGAGGGCCGCGGCCCCGGCCGGGTTGTGCGCGGCGTCGAGCAGCACGGTCGGCACGTCGGGGCCGCCCTGCACCGGCTCCAGCCGCCCCGGGGAGCGTACCGAGGCGAACGCCGCGCGGACCGCGTCCGAGTCCAGGGGTTGCGCGGTACCCGCTCCCACGAGTGCCTCGGCGGCGGCGAGTGCGATCGCCGCGTTCGACGCCTGGTGCTCACCGTGCAACGGGAGGAAGACGTCGTCGTAACGGCCGGACAGGCCCTGCAGTTCGAGGCGCTGACCGCCGACGGCGATCTCCCGCTCGCGGACGCCGAACTCGGCGCCCTCCCGCGCGACCTGCGCGCCGACCTCGGCGCAGCGCTCGATCAGCACCTCGGCGACCCGCTTGTCCTGTGCTGCGAGGACCGCGACCGAACCGGCCTTGATGATCCCCGCCTTCTCCCGGGCGATCGCCACGACGTCGTCGCCGAGGTACTCGGCGTGGTCGACCCCCACCGGCAGGACGACGGCGACGTGCGCGTCGGCCACGTTGGTGGCGTCCCAGCGGCCGCCGAGGCCGACCTCGATCACCGCGGCTTCGACCGGCGCGTCGGAGAACGTCGCGAACGCCATCGCGGTGAGCACCTCGAACTTGCTCAGCTGCGGGTTGGCGCCCCGCTTCGCGTCGAGCAGCTCGACCACCGGCTCCACCTCGCGGTAGGCGGCGACGTAGCGTTCCGGGCTGACCGGCCGGTTGTCCAGGTTGATCCGCTCGGTGGCCCGCTGCAGGTGCGGGCTGGTGTAGCGGCCGGTGCGCAGGCCGACCTCGGTGAGCAGCGCGTCGATCATCCGCGACGTGGAGGTCTTGCCGTTCGTACCGGTCAGGTGCACCACCGGGTATCCGCGCTGCGGCTCGCCGAGCGCGTCGCACAGCGCCTGCATCCGGTCCAGGGAGGGTTCCATGACCGACTCGGGCCAGCGCCGGTCCAGCGCCGCGTCGACCGCGAGGAACTCCGCGTAGCCGGCGACGGTGGACTGCGCGGGCACCACGTCCGGGTCCTCGCCGCCGCGGATCTGGTCCAGCACCGCCGCGATCACGGCCTCCTGGGCGTCCTTCTCCGGCGCGTCGGCGGGCTCCGCGCGGGCCGCGGCATCGGGCCGGTCGCCGCCCCCGGCGGGCGTCGCCCCGGCGCCGGCGCGTTCCGTGTCGCCACCCGTGTCCCAGTCGGCCGTGTCCCTGCTGCCCGTGTCCCTGCCGCTCCCGGTTCCGGTGTCACCGCCGGTACCGGCGTCGCCCTCGTCCGGGTCGGCGGAGGCCGGCTCAGGATCGGCCTCCTCCCGGCCGAAACCGCCCTCGGCCCAGCGGTCCCCGCCGTAGGTCGGCGAGTCCTCCTCGTCGAACTGGTCGTAGGTGTACCGGTCGTCGCGGGGTGTCACGCGCTCAGGCCTCCGGCAGCGCGGCCAGCCGCGCTGCGATCCGCTCGATGTCCGCCAGCGCGGTGGCGTGCCGCGCACGGATCCCGTCGACCACCTCGGCCGGGGCCTTCTCGGTGAACTTCGGGTTGTTCAGCTTCTTCTCCGCCTGGTCGCGTTCCTTCTCGGCGGCGGCCAGGTCCTTGCCGAGCCGGGACCGCTCCGCCGCGACGTCGATCGCGCCCGAGGTGTCCAGCTCCACGGTGACCGGGCCACCGGTGGTCACGACCTCGAACGCCGCCGTCGCGGAGAACTCCGGCCCGGCCTCGTCGAGCCGGTTCAGGAAGCGGACCGCCCGCTCGTGCGCGGTC
This sequence comes from Pseudonocardia sp. NPDC049635, assembly GCF_040659795.1. NCBI lineage: Bacteria > Bacillati > Actinomycetota > Actinomycetes > Pseudonocardiales > Pseudonocardiaceae > Pseudonocardia > Pseudonocardia sp. NPDC049635. The sequence goes on along the minus strand of NZ_JBFAON010000004.1, from coordinate 185,507 downwards.
AGCCCCGCACCGGACAACCCGACCAACCGAGCCGCGACCGACCGGCGGTCCGGCAATCCCTGCTCGGTCCGGAACCGCCGGATCTCGGTGATCACCTTCTGGATGTCGGCGATCCGGTCGTTGGCGGCCCGGTCCACCGGCGCCCCGGTGTCCGCCGCGGTCGGCCAGGCCGCTGTCACGACCGTCTCCCGGCCGGTGAGCGCCGTCCACAGCGACTCGGTGACGAACGGCACGATCGGATGCAGCATCCGCAGGAGCGCGTCCAGCACGTGGCCGAGCACCGCGCGGGTCCCCTCGGCGGTGGCCTCGTCGTCGAGCTGGGTCTTGCACAGCTCCACGTACCAGTCGGCCAGCTCGTCCCAGGCGAAGTGGTAGAGCCCCTCGGTGGCCTTCGCGAACTGGTAGGCGTCGAGCAGCTCGTCGGTCTGTTCCCGGACCTCGGCGAGGCGGCCGAGGATCCAGCGGTCGGCGTCGGTGCGGGCCCGCTCCGTGGGCAGCGGCAGGTCCGGGTTCGCGCCCTTCGACAACGCGAACCGGGTGATGTTCCACAGCTTCGTGGTGAAGTTGCGGGACCCGGCGACCCACTCCTCCGACAGCGACATGTCGGTGCCCGGGTTGGAGCCTCGGGCGATGGTGAACCGCAGCGCGTCGGCGCCGTAGGAGTCGATGAGCTCCAGCGGGTCGATCACGTTGCCCTTGGACTTCGACATCTTCTTGCCGTGCTCGTCACGGATGAGCCCGTGCAGGTACACGTCCCGGAACGGGGTCTCGCCCATCGCGTACGTCCCGAACATCATCATCCGGACGACCCAGAAGAACAGGATGTCGTAGCCGGTGACCAGCACCGAGTTCGGGTAGTACGCCGCCAGGTCCGGGGTGTCGTCCGGCCAGCCGAGCGTGGAGAACGGCCAGAGCCCGGAGGAGAACCAGGTGTCCAGGACGTCGGAGTCCTGCCGCCAGCCCTCCCCGGACGGGGGCTGCTCGTCCGGCCCGACGCAGACGACCTCGCCCGCCGGGCCGTACCAGACCGGGATCCGGTGGCCCCACCACAGCTGACGGCTGATCGTCCAGTCGTGCATGTTGTCGACCCAGTCGAAGAAGCGGCGCTCCTGCTCCTTGGGGTGCAGGGTGGTCGCTCCGCTGCGCACCGCGTCGCCCGCGGCCTTGGCCAGCGGCTCGACCTTCACGAACCACTGCAGGCTCAGCCGCGGTTCGATCGGCACCCCGGTACGCGAGCAGTGTCCGACCGAGTGCAGGTAGGGCCGCTTCTCGGCGACGATCCGCCCCTCGGCGGCGAGTTCGGCGCGGATCGCGCGCCGGGCCTCGAACCGGTCCATGCCGTCGAACCGGGTGCCCGACCCGGCGATCGTGCCGGTCTCGTCCATGATCGTCGGCATCGGCAGGCCGTGCCGGCGGCCGATCTCGAAGTCGTTCGGGTCGTGCGCCGGGGTGATCTTGACGGCGCCGGAGCCGAACTCGGGGTCGACGTAGTCGTCGGCGACCACCGGGATCCGCCGGCCGGTGATCGGCATCTCGATCTCGGTGCCGACCAGGTGCCGGTAGCGCTCGTCATCGGGGTGGACGGCGATCGCGGTGTCACCCAGCATCGTCTCGACCCGGGTGGTGGCCACGACGACCGACGCGTCGCCGTCGCCGTAGCGCATGGAGACCAGCTCGCCCTCGACCTCGGCGTGGTCGACCTCGATGTCCGAGATCGCCGACCGCAGGGCCGGCGACCAGTTGACCAGGCGCTCGGCCCGGTAGATCAGCCCGTCGTCGAACATCTTCTTGAACACGGTGGCGACCGCGCGGGACAGTCCCTCGTCGAGCGTGAAGCGCTCACGGGACCAGTCGACGCCGTCGCCCAGGCGCTCCATCTGACCGAGGATCGCCCCGCCCGACTCGGCCTTCCACTCCCAGACCTTCTCCACGAAGGCCTCCCGGCCGATCGCGTGCCGGTCCGGCTCGCCGGCGGCCGCCATCCGCCGCTCGACGACGGACTGGGTCGCGATGCCGGCATGGTCCATCCCGGGCAGCCACAGCGCGTCGAAACCCTGCATCCGGCGGCGACGGGTCAGCACGTCGATCAGCGTGTGGTCCATCGCGTGGCCCAGGTGCAGGCTGCCCGTGACGTTCGGCGGCGGGATGACGATGCTGAACGGCGGCTTGCCCGACGCCGGATCGGCCCGGAAGTAGCCGCGCTCGACCCAGCGGCGGTACATCTCGCCCTCTACCTCGCCGGGGGTCCACTTGGCGGGCAGTTCGGCAGTACGCGCTTGCAGGGTCTCGGTCACATGTCAAGTCTACGAGCCGCCACCGACAGTATTCCGGCCCGGGTTCGGGTGCCGGCGGGGCACCACGAGGTGCCGCGGGTCGCAGCGGTCGGGGATCGCGGCGGCCGGGAACCGCCGCAGCCGGGGACCACCGCGGTCACTCGCCCCGCGGGTCGCTCCACGCCGGCAGGAGGACCGCCCAGGCCCTCGGCCACCCGGTCGAGCGCGCCGCCGAACCGTCCCGGAACGAGTCCGGGTCGATCGTCCTGATCTGTCCCGACGACGGCTCGTAGAGCCGCCATCGGCCGTCCGTACCGGCATCGAGCACCAGCACCCAGTGCCGGGGCAGCCGTCGTGAACCGACCAGCACCGGAACCGGGCGCCCGGCGGCGGCCACCCGGCCGAGCGCCGCGCGGGTGGCCGGGCGGACCCGGAACCGCCCCGCGGACGGCGCGTGGCGGTGCAGCCAGGCCCGCATCCCCCACGGCGTCGTGCCGAGCGCCCGCGGCCAGAACCGGTTCGCCTGCCGGTGCGCCAGCCGCTGCGCCGCCGGGAACCGGGCGCCGACCGCGCCGGGCCAGCCGGCACCGGTGAGCGCGGCCGTCACCACCAGCACCGACGGCCCGCACGACACACCGTCCACCTGGCGGCCGAGCACCGTTCCCGGCCGCAACCCGCCCGCCCGGTACGCCGGCCCTCGCTCCCCGACGCTCACCGGGACGCCCGGCCCGGCAGCGGCTCGTCGGCGGGCCGTCCGGCCACCCGCATCAGGGCCCGGCGGAGCACGTCGGCCTCCCCGTCCTCCAGGTGCGAGACGAAGTGGGTGTGGATGCTCTCGAGATAGACCGGTGCCGTCGCGCGCAGGGCCGACCTGCCCGCCTCGGTGATGACGGCCCAGCTCACCCGCCGATCGTCGGGATCCGGCCTGCGCAGGATCAGGCCCTCCTGGACCATCTCGTCGACCAGCCGGCTCACCCTGGTCCGGCTGAGCACCACCCGCTCGGCCAGATCCTGCATCCGCAGCCCGCCCTCGGCGTGACGCAGCTCGAGCAGCACGTCGTACCAGCTGAGCGAGACCTGCCCGCGACGCAGGACGTCACGCTCGATCGCCCGCACCGCGGCACTGTGCGCGAGCAGCACGGCCCGCCACGCCGCAACCCCCGCCTCATCGGCCATGCGGCAACCCTAGCCCCTTGCGTGCGTGCGCACGCGTCCATAGAGTGCGTGCGTCCGCACATACGATCGGGGAGGTCGGCAGATGATCCGTATGGTTCGTCGGGACGAGGTCAGAACCAGGATCGACGCGGGGCGGACGATCGTGGTCGAGGCGCTTCCCCCGGAGTACTTCCGCAAGGGGCACCTGCCCGGGGCACTGAACATCCCGGTCGACGAGGTCGACAGCCTGGCCCGCACGCTCCTGCCGAACCGGTCCGCCGAGATCATCGTCTACTGCGCGAACTCCGCATGCCGGAACTCCGCCACGGTCGCGCGCCGGTTGAGCGCCATGGGATACACCAACATCCTCGACTACGACGAGGGCAAGGACGACTGGATCGACGCCGGCCTGCCGACCGAGCCCGGGGACTAGCCCGATCGGCACCCGGCGCGCGCCGCGTGCTCCCGGAGGCCCGTCGAGCCGCGGGCGGAGCGGGGCCGCCGCGCACGGTCCCGGGCGCACCCGGTGAGCGGGTCGGGCCTCCGGGCCGGCGACCGGCTCCCCCGCCGGGTTCGCCACCACCGTCGAGCGGCGCGCACCGTCGTGAATGCCCGCCGCCTCACGAGCGGACCCGGGCGAGCTCGGCAGCCGGACACGAACCTCGCCCCGAGCGAACGGGCCGGACGGGCCGGACGGGGTGCACACGATCGGAACCGGCGACGGTCGGCACGAGTGGGCGCCGACACCGTGCGCGCACCACGCCCGCCCGGGAATCGCCGACACCTCCGTCGAACGTCGACGGATTCGTGCAACGGTTTCGCAAGTTCCCGGATATTCACTCCGACGTTCGGTCGCCCCGCATTCGTCCGCCCCGTGGCCGATGACATGCCTACTGAATTGATCACTTGCTTGCTCCTGACCCCTATGGCACGCTCGAACGCGCGGACTCCGGTCCGTTTCGGGGGGAGGGAATGCACTGCGGGCGCCATCGCCCATTCACGGGTCGTATTCCTTCGTCGGGCTGCAGTCCGCTCGACGAATTCTGGCCGTCCTGTACCCGGCCCCACCGGCCGACCGGTCCCATCTCTTCCACGACGCGTCCCGTCGACGCCCTCACCTCATCTCTCCACGGCCGACCGGTCGCGGCCCGGGTACGACACCGGGCCCGTGACCGGTCACGGCCGGTCACCGATATCGACGGAGCTGCCATGCACGCGAACCGGACGTCACCAGCCGATCCCCCGGGGATCGCGGAACCCGACGGACTTCCGGTTGATCTCACCCAGCACGAGATCGCCGCCCTGCGCACCCGCTTCAACCTGGCGGACGCGCACACCCACCAGGGGCAGTCCCCCGGCCAGGAGCGGATCGTCGCCGATCTCCCGCAGATCTGGCACGAGGCCGAGTCCGCCTTCCAGGCCACCTGTGAGAACGACTTCGTCGACGCCTTCTTCCGGCTGCACGGCCAGCACCGGGCCCGGTGGATGCAGAGATCGATGCTGTCCTACGCCGCCTCTGTGGCCACCGTGGTCGTCGGCACCTACCTGCGCAGGCACCGGCTCACGGTCGCGCTGATCGAGCCGTGCTTCGACAACCTGCACGACGTGCTGACCGACCAGGGTGTCCCGCTGCACCCGCTCGACGAGGCCGCGCTGCACGACCCCGACCACATCTACAAGTCGTTGCGCCGGCGGGTGCGGACCGACGCCCTGTTCCTGGTGGACCCCAACAACCCCACCGGCTCCAGCCTGCTCGCCCACGGCACGCGTGGATTCGAGGAGGTCGTGCGGTTCTGCCGGGACCACGACATGCTGCTCGTGGTGGACTTCTGCTTCGCCGCCTTCACCCTGTTCGACCCGATTCTCGACCGGTTCGACGTCTACGAACTGCTGGAGCGCTCCGGGGTCCGCTACATCGCGATCGAGGACACCGGGAAGATCTGGCCGACACAGGACGTGAAAGCTGCACTGATCACTGCGAGCCGTGACATCCAGGCCGAGATCTACAACATCAACACGAGCGTCCTGTTAAATGTGTCACCATTCGCGCTACGGATACTCACCCGCTACATCGAGGACTCCGCGGCAGACCGGCTCCTTTCGGTCCGACGCGTTCTCGACACCAACCGGGACGAAGCCCGGAAGGCGCTCGACGGGTCGTTCATCGAACTGACCGAACCGGTGGCGAACATCAGCGTCGCGTGGGCGAGGATCACGCACCCCGAACTGACCGCGACCGAGCTGCAGCGACGGCTCGCCCTCGCCGATGTCCACGTCCTCCCCGGCCGGCACTTCCACTGGAGCGATCCCACCCGGGGCGAGTCGCACATCCGGCTCGCGCTCGCCCGGGAGCCGGAGACGTTCGCCAGCGCGATGGCCCGGATGCGCGAACTGATCGACCGGGACGACCCACGGCCGTGACAGCTCCGGACTACGTCGACGCCGCACTCTTCCTCGGCATGCACAGCACCGACGACCGGCTGCGGATCGCGTGCAAGTCGTTCTTCACCGCCCGGGTGGACGCCCGGCTGGTCATGAGCATGGAACAGATCGGCCGCTGCGACGACACGATCTGGGGCCTCGACCGCGCCCTGCAGGACGCCTACTACCCGTTCATGGACAACCTGCACACCATGGTGGACATCCACCGCCCCGCCTACGACGAGGCAGACGTCCGGCGAGGCCTGTCCAACCCGCTCTGCCGGCGGTTCCCCACGCACGAGCGGTTGCTCCTCGGCATGGTCATGCGGCGTGAGGGCCGGTTGACCTCGGCCAGCCCCCGGCTGGTGCGGCATCGTCGGGCCTGCCTCCCGGTGCACCCGCCGGACCCGGTCACCGGTCCGGAGCCGTGCTTCCCGACACCGCTCGAGCAGCTCTACCAGGAGTCGCTCGTCGTCCGGCTGCCCCGGGAGGTCCTGTGAACCACCCCGGCCCGCCACGGTGGCTGACCGGCGTCGTGGCCGCGCTCGTCACGCCGCTCACCGGGCGCGGCACCGTCTCCGACGACTCGGTCGGCCGACTGATGGCGTCGCTCAAGCCGCACGTCGACGCGGTGCTGCCGACCCTGAGCAGCGGGGAGGGCGCACTGCTCGGCCGGCGGCAGTGGCGGGACATGGTCGCGGCGACCGTCCGGTACGCCGGGGACCTTCCGGTGGTCGCAGGCGTGCTCGCCCCCAGCACCGAGATCGCGCTCGGCCGGGCCCGCGCGGCCCGCCGGGCCGGGGCCAGGGCGGTCGCGGTCACGGTCCCGCCCGAGGCGCGCGTCTCCCCGGAGGCCACCTACCTGCACTTCGCCCAGCTCGCCAGGGCACAGCTGCCGGTGGTCGTGTACCTGGAGCCGGTGTTGTCCCCGACCACACTCGACCTGGACCTCGTGCACCGGATCTGCCGGATCCCGGCGGTCGTCGGGATCAAGGACTCCGCGGGCGACCCGGAGTTCACCCGCAGGCTCGTCGAGTCCCGCCCCGGCGTCCGGGTGTTCCAGGGGCTCGAGCACTTGGTGGGCAGGGTCGCCGGCGTGGACGGTTACGTGCTCGCGCTCGCCAACGTCGAGCCCGAACTGTGTGCCGCGCTCGCCAGGGACCCGACCTGCCCGGTGCTCACCGGCCGCCTGACGGCGGCCCGCGCTCGGTACGGGCTCGACGGCCCCGACTTCGTCCGTCACCTCAAGACCGAGCTCCATCGACGCGGAGTGCTCGTCTCCGCGGCCGGTGGAGCGGCCATCGCGACCCCGGTGGAGGGGAATCGTCCATGAGTGCACTGTCCGAACCCATGGCTGTCACGGCGGCGCCGCCGCAACGGCCACAGCAGATCCTCTTCGAGCTGAACCGTTCCCTCCCCACGGCGGCGAACCTCACGGCGATCGAGCGCATCGAGGCGCAGTGGATCGTGCCCCACGTCGAGCGGCTGACCAGGGCCACCAGCCCGGTACGTTCGCGTCGCGAGTGGCTCGACCTGCTGCACGCCCTGCTCGACGAGGAGCGCTCGGGCAGCGATGCCGGGCGCTACCTCGCGGAACAGTCGACCCGGGCCCAGTTCACGCACGTCGTGCGGGAGTTCGCGCTGGACGGGCTGACCGAGGCGCAGAACTTCTTCCCCGCCGTGCCGCGGCTGCCGATCCGGGCCCAGATGGCCATCATGCGCGTGCTGATCGACGAGTTCGGCTGCGGCAACATCATGCAGGCCCACTCGATGCTCTACGCCGACCTGCTCACCGAGCTCGGGCTCCCCTGCTCGGTCGACGACTACATCGCGTCCACCGAGGACGAGACCTACCGGTTCCTGAACTCGTTCTACTGGCTCGCCCTGCGGGCGCCCCGGATCGAGTACTTCCTCGGCGCCCTGGCCTACCTCGAGTCGAGCATCCCGAACGCCTTCCGGGTCCAGGCCAGGGCCTGCGAGCGGCTGCGGATCGCCGGGGGCCGCTACTACACCGAGCACCTGCACATCGACACCTTCCACACCGAAGAGCTCCAGGTCGCGATCCGCGAGGTCGAGAAGGTGGACGGGCTCGACGCCACCCGGCTGTGGGTGGGCGCCCGGTTGCTCTCCGGCCTGCTCGACGACGCCTTCGAGGCCGCCGTCGACCGGGCACGGACGCTGTCGTGATCCCGGAGCCCTCCATCGAGGAACTGCCCGGTGACCGGTTGCGGATCCGGGTGGACGGTCGGGAGATCGTCATCGACGCGTTGTGCCCGCACCGGCTGGGCAGGCTGGTGCACGGCCATCTGAACCCCCGGGCCCTGCGGCTGACCTGCCCGTTGCACCGGACGACGTTCGACCTCACCACCGGCTGCCCGGTCGCCGGTCCCGGGACCCGGCGCCTCACCATCCATCGGACCGGGGTACCCGGTCAGGAGTACCGGGCCGAGCAGGTGTGGCTGCCCGCATCCGAACGGCTGCTGGAGTGGGGCCCCGAGTTCCACGACCTCCTCCTCGGTGACGTGCTGCGGGTGACCGCCTTCCGGGCGGCCGTCCTCGACACGGTCCGCGCCGGGGACACCGTGCTCGACCTGGGCACCGGGACCGGGATCCTGGCCCGCTGGGCACTGGAGGCGGGTGCGGCCACCGTGTACGGCATCGAGCGGGACCGGCAGGTGCTGACCGACGCCGCCCGGCGGCTGGCCCGTGCCGGGTTCGGCCCGGACCGCTTCGTGCCGGTGCCCGGGACCTCGTTCGACGTCGAGCTCCCCCGCCGGGTGGACGTCATCGTCTCGGAGATCCTCGGGAACCTGACCGACAACGAGAACTGCGTCGCGATCCTCGCCGACGCCCGTCACCGGTTCCTCGCGCCCGGCGGCCGGATGATGCCCCTGCACTCGGACACCCACCTGGTCCCGGTCGACGCCGGGAACGCCCACCACCAGGTCGGCCGATCCGCCCCCGCGGACGCGGTGTCACGGTCCCGGTTCACCGAGGCCCTCACCGCGACCGGCGTGCTGAGCCCGTTCGACCTCTACTACGACACGATCGTGCCGCGGAGCTGCCAGCTGTCCGCCCCGCAGGTCGTACGGCGTCACGACCTCGAGACCGCCCGGACCGCACCGGAGTACTCGGTGGCGCTCGGGTACCGGGCGACCCGCGCCGGCACACTCACCGGGTTCAAGGGCTGGTTCGCCGCGCAGCTGTCCCCGGCGGTCGGCCTGGACATCTCCGGTGACGACATCGAGAGGCGTGCCACCTCGGACAGCTGGAAGCACTGCTACCTGCCGATCACCGATCCGATCCCGGTGCGGGCGGGCGACCTGATCTCGGTCCGGTTCGGCCGGATGGCGCTGCCCGGCCGCGACGGAACCGGGCAGAGCTACAGCTGGCAGGGCACGGTGGCCTCGCGCGGCCGGACGGTGGCCACGTTCGCCCAGGGCACCCGCCTCCTCCACCGGGTGGCGGGTCGCCGGTGACCGGATCGGTGCCCCCTCCCCCGCCCGGTGACCCGCGGTTGTCCGCGGATCCCGGCACCGTCACCATGTTCGCCGACCTGAACTGCTCGTTCGCGCACGTCGCGGTGCACCGGCCGCACACCACCCGGACCCGGTTGCAGCTGGACGGGGTGGTCACGTTCGACATCCGTGCGTTCCCGCTGGAGCTGTTCAACCGCGAGGTCAACTCCCGGCCCGGGGTGGACTCGGAGACCTCGGTGCTGGGCGCCGTCGAGCCGGGCGCCGGCTGGCAGCTCCGGCAGGGCCCCGACTGGACCTACCCGGTCACCACACTGCCCGCGCTGGAGGCGGTGCACGCGGCCAAGGCCCAGTGCTGGGCGGCCAGCGAGCAGCTGGACCGAGCGCTGCGCCGGGCGTTCTGGCGGTACGGGCGGTGCATCTCGATGCGGCACGTGGTGCTCGACGTCGCGGCCGAGACCGGGGTGGTGGACGTCCCGGCGCTGGCACTGGCACTCGACGCCGGCACCGCGCGGGCCGCCGTGATGGGTCAGTACGACGCAGCCCGCGACGGCCGGGTGCTGTGCAGCCCGCACCTGTTCCTGCACGACGGCACCAACAGCGCCAACCCCGGCATCGAGGCACGCTGGTGCAACGGCGGTTTCGGCGTCGGGCACCCCGTGGTCGACTCCGACCGTCCGGCGATCTACGAGGAGTTGCTCACCCGGGCGGCCACGCTCGCGGGTCTAGCCTCGCACGATGAGTGAGACCACCCTGACCCCCGAGATCGTCGCGTTCCTGAACCACGGCACCCGCACCGGCATGCTCGGCTGGACCGGCCGGGACGGCCGCCCGCTCGTCGCGCCGGTCTGGTTCCTGGCCGAGGAGGGCGGGCTCATGTTCAACACCGGGGCCGGCACAGCGAAGGGCCGGGCGATCACGCGTGACCCCCGGGTGGTGCTCACCGCGGACCTCCCGGCGCCGCCCTACGCGTTCGTGCAGGTCCAGGGAATCGCCGGGACCAGTGACGATCCCGACGAGCTGCTGCGCACCGCGACCGCGCTCGGTGGCCGCTACATGGGCGCGGACCGGGCCGAGGAGTTCGGCAGGCGCAACGGGGTGCCCGGTGAGCTCGTCGTCCGGGTCCGGCCGACGAAGGTCATCGCCTCGCTCGACGCCACCGCCTGAGCCCTCGGCCCGCCCCGTCGCACCCGGGCTGCACGTGAGGGCGGAAGCAGAGCGCGCCCCCTACGACGGGGTCAGCGTCCGGCTCCAGAGCGAGCCACCGGTCTGGTCGCGCAGGTGCACGGTCAGGGCGGAGCCGTCCCCGGCCACGTCCAGCTCGCCGAAGTGCTGGAACCCCTCCAGCGGGGAGGCGCCGGCCCGGTCCGGCCCGCGCACGAACTCCGCCCGCGGACCGAAGGTCGGGTCCAGCTCGTTCGGCCCGAACGCCCCGGCATGCAGCGGCCCGGACACGAACTCCCAGAAGGGGTCGAAGTCGTCGAACGCCGCCCGGTCCGGGGAGTAGTGGTGGGCCGCCGTGTAGTGCACGTCCGCGGTCACCCACACGACGTTGCGCACCCGCCTGCGCTGCAGCGCCGCGAGCACCCCGGCGATCTCCGACTCACGTCCGCGCGGCGGTCCGGGGACGCCGTTCGCGACGGCCTCCCAGGCGGTGTCACCGTCCGGCACCAGCACGCCCAGCGGCATGTCCGACTGGATGATCTTCCAGGTCGCCCGGGACGACGCCAGCGCGTCCACCAACCAGCGGGCCTGCGCCTCGCCCAGGATCGGCTCGGCCCGGCCGTCGTTGGTGGTGTTGGGGCCCCGGTAGGAACGCATGTCGAGCACGAAGACCTCGGCATGCGGCCCGAACCTCAGGTTCCGATAGATCCGGCCGTCGACGGCCGTGCGCGGGTCGAGGGGCTGCCATTCGTGGAACGCCCGGAACCCGCGCGCGGCGAGCACGTCCACCCGCTTCTCGGTGTAGCGCTCCCCCACCTCACCGTCCAGGATCTCCCCGGGATACCAGTTGTTGGTGACCTCGTGGTCGTCCCACTGCACGATCTGCCCCACCGTCGCCGCGTACCGGCGCAGGTGCTCGTCGAGCAGGTTGTAGGCGTACTGCCCGCGGAACTCGCGGAGGGTCTCGGCGACCTTGGCCTTCTCCGGTGTCATCTCGTTGCGCCACACCCGGCCGTCCGGGAGCGCGACGGTCTCGCTCAGCGGTCCGTCGGCGTAGACGGTGTCGCCGCAGTGCAGGAACAGGTCCGGTTCACGATCGGCCATCGCGGAGAAGATCTGCATCCCGCCGTGGGCCCGGTCGATGCCCCAGCCCTGCCCGACGACGTCACCCGACCACTGGATCCGCACCGGCTCACCCGGTCCGGGGCCGGCACAGAACACACCGGTCGTCGGTTCGCTTGCCAGGCCGTCGTCGAGGGACTCGGCGGTGACCCGGTAGTGCACCCGTCCGGTGCCCGTGGGCACCCGCAGCTTCCCGGTGAGGTCGCTGTCCGGGGTCAGCGACGGCCCGGTCAGGCGGCGGGCCCGCCGGAACTCCGGGTTGTCCGCGATCTCGACCACCATCCGGGACGGGCGGTCGGCGCGGGTCCACACCAGGCCGGAGCCGGGCCGGACGTCACCGGCCTGGACCCCGTGGCTCAGGACCGGGCGACCGGAGCGGACCAGCGCCGGTGTCGCCGGCGCGGTGGCGGGCAGCGCCAGGCCGGCGGCCACGGCGAGACCGCCCCCGGCGGCGGTACGGAGCAGGGCGCGTCGGTTCAGGAGCTGTCGTTCGGCTGGCACGGGCACCGATGATCACCCGTTCGCGTCATCGGGTACCGACGTCCGGGCTACGGACGAATGAACTCTGCGTACCCATGGGTGGCTCCCGGCCGCCCTGATCACCCGGTCACGCGGGGATGCCGGACCCGGTGCGTCGAGGTCGCGTCCGGGACCGACAGCGCGTCGTCGTCCTCGATCGGGAGCTCGGCCGGGTCGAGGTGCGGGCACGACGGGCGTCGTGCCCGGCATCGGCGATGTCGTCGGCGTCGGGCGCCGGTCACCGACGACGTCCCGTCGTGCGCACCTGCCGGGCCGGTGTACCCGCGGTCGTCCGGTTCGTTCATGCCGAGAGGAAGGGACGCAGGATCGCGGCGAGTTCGTCGGGATGGGTCAGGGGCGCCATATGGGCGGCACCGGGAACCGTGCGAATGCTCGTGGGGGCGGGTCGTTCGGCGAGGCGGTCGAGCCAGCCGCGCGGGCAGAGCCGGTCGCGGTCTCCGCGGACCAGCAGCACCGGGTGCTCCAGCGCGGGCAGCATCTGCTCGATCCGGTGCCTGCGGGACCGGTCGAGGGCCCGGACGAAGCCGGCCAGGCCACTGTGGGCGTAGTCACGCAGGAGCTGGGGTACCTGGTGGAGCGGTTCGCCACGGACCGTGCGGACCCAACGCCGGACCATGGACGCCCAGGACCGGGCCGCCGGGTCGGTGGTCGGTCCGACCAGCACCAGCGCGGTGACCCGGTCGGGTGCGGACCGTGCGGCCTCGACGACGACCTGGCAGCTCGCCGAGTGTCCGAGCAGGGCGACCGGACCGGTGCCGAGGTCGTCGAGGTGGCCGAGCAGCCGCTCCGCGGACGTGGCCGGGTCGAGGGCGGTACCGCGCCGCGCCGGGGCGCCGAACGCCGGCAGCGCGACCGCGGCGGTGCCCCGGCCGGGCCCCAGCCGGCTCAGGGTGGGCGCCCAGCCCTGGACCGAGAGCCCCAGTCCGGGCACCGCCACGATCTGCACGCTGCTCGGCGGGGCCGTGCACAGCAGCTCCGGGGGCCTCGACCGGGCAGGCAGCCACATCAGGTCGTGGCCGTCGCCTGCGACCGGGCCGGTCGAGCCCCGGCCGGGCGGCCGCCGTTCACACGCCGTCCCGCGATGCGCCGGCGGACCGGTCCAGTGGCGGCAGCCGTTGCTCCCCGGGCAGGACGTTGTCGTGCCCGGGGGCGGGCAGTGCCGGGGAGCCGGTCCCGGTGCACGGCTCGGCCCCCTCAGCCGAACAGCGCCGGGATCTTCAGCACCAGCTCGTAGAGGCCGTAGGCGAACGGCACCCCGACCCAGACCCACGCCAGCACGGCGCCGATCCACTGCAACGGCCCCCACGTGGTGGCCCCGGTGACCTCCGGAGTGCTCACGACTGCGCTCCCCTCGATTCAGCGGCCTCGACGGCCTCGACGCTCTCGGTGGCTTCACGGTCGGCGGGCACGTCCTGCTCCGGCTCGTGGTGCTTCGGGTCCACCGGCCTGATCAGCTCATTGCAGACGAAGGCGATCACGAGCAGCGCGATCATGATCGCGAAGGCCGTGGTGTAGCGGCCCGGGCCCTCGACGCCGGCCTCGATCCGGGCGTCGGCGATCGCGTTGACGATCAGCGGCCCCAGCACGCCCGCGGTGGACCAGGCCGTCAGCAGCCGGCCGTGGATCGCCCCCACCTGGTAGGTGCCGAACAGGTCACGCAGGTACGCCGGGACGGTGGCGAACCCGGCGCCGTAGAACGAGAGGATCAGCACCGACGCGATCAGGAACAACGCCCTGCTCTGGTTCGGCACGAGCGTGATCAGCAGGTACAGCAGCGCGCCGACGCCCAGGTAGATGCGGTACATGTTCTTGCGGCCGAGCACGTCGGACAGCGACGACCAGGCGATCCGGCCCAACGAGTTCGCCAGCGACAGGATCGACACGAACCCGACCGCCGCGGCCGCCAGTGTCTCCGCCGTTCCGGACTCGGCGAAGAAGTCCTGGAAGATCGGGTTGGCCCGCTCCAGGATGCCGATACCGGCCGTCACGTTGAAGCAGAGGACCACCCAGAGCAGCCAGAACTGCGGTGTCCGCAGCGCGTTGCGCGCCGACACCTGACCGGTCGAGATCATCCCCGACTTCTTCGCCCGGTCCGGCGTCCATCCCGGCGGAGCCCAGCCCTGCGCCGGCACCCGGATGAGCAGCCACCCCAGCGACATGAACACCAGATAGATGGCGCCCATCGCCAGGAACGTGTTCCCGATCCCGGGCACCGACGGCGAGTCACCGGTCGCGCCGAACGCCGAGAGCAACGACGCGGTCAGCGGCGATGCGATGAGCGCGCCACCGCCGAAACCCATGATGGCCAGGCCGGTGGCGAGGCCCGGCCGGTCCGGGAACCACTTGATGAGGGTGGACACCGGCGAGATGTAGCCGACCCCGAGCCCGATCCCGCCGACGAAGCCGTAACCCAGCACGACCAGCCAGAACCATCCCAGGTGCAGACCGATCCCCGAGATCAGGAACCCGGAGACGAAACAGGCCGTCGCGACGACCATCGCCCAGCGCGGGCCGTTGGCGTCGACCTTGGTGCCGAACAACGCGGACGACAGTCCCAGCATGATGATCGCCAGCGTGAACGGCAGCGCGCTCGCGACACCCGAGATGTCCAGCCCGCTCTCCAGCGGAGCCTTGAACGCACTCCATGCGTACGCCTGGCCGATCGCCAGATGGATCGACAGCGCGGCCGGCGGGACGAGCCAGCGGCTCCACCCCGGCGGCGCGACGATGCGCTCCCTCGTCAGAAACCCGGCCGTCATCGGCCCTCCTCAAGCTCGCTGATAGCGCAACGCTAAGTAACCGTTCGGAGTACGGCAACCGGAGTAGCCACCGGCCGGCCACCACGGTGCACACACGACGACGCCGGCCCCACCACAGGGGTGGGACCGGCGTCGTCGGGGCCGGGGGTGTGCTCAGGCGGAGCGGTCGCGGCGCTCCCGGCGCGGGGGCTGCGTCCGCGGGACGATGGTGGGATTGACGTTCTCCTTGACCGTCTCCGCGGTGACCACCACCTTGGCGACGTCGTCGCGGCTGGGGATGTCGTACATCACCGGGAGGAGGACCTCCTCCATGATGGCGCGCAGGCCACGAGCGCCGGTACCGCGCAGGATCGCCTGGTCGGCGACGGCGTCGAGGGCCTCCTCGGCGAAGTCCAGCTCCACGCCGTCCATCTCGAAGAGCTTCCGGTACTGCTTCACCAGCGCGTTGCGCGGCTCGGTCAGGATCTTGACCAGCGCGTCCTTGTCCAGCGAGGTCACCGACGCCACGATCGGCAGCCGGCCGATGAACTCCGGGATCAGCCCGAACTTGATCAGATCCTCGGGCAGGGTCTCGGCGAAGCTCTCCGCCGGGTCCATGTCCTTCTTCGAGCGGATGTCGGCGCCGAAGCCGATGCCCGACTTCCCGACCCGCTCGCCGATGATCCGCTCCAGCCCGGCGAACGCGCCCGCCACGATGAACAGCACGTTCGTCGTGTCGATCTGGATGAACTCCTGGTGCGGGTGCTTGCGGCCGCCCTGCGGCGGGACGCTGGCGGTGGTCCCCTCCAGGATCTTCAGCAGAGCCTGCTGAACGCCCTCGCCGGAGACGTCCCTGGTGATCGACGGGTTCTCCGACTTGCGGGCGATCTTGTCGACCTCGTCGATGTAGATGATCCCGGTCTCGGCGCGCTTCACGTCGTAGTCCGCGGCCTGGATGAGCTTCAGCAGGATGTTCTCGACGTCCTCACCGACATAGCCGGCCTCGGTCAGCGCCGTCGCGTCGGCGATGGCGAACGGGACGTTCAGGAGCTTGGCCAGGGTCTGTGCCAGGTAGGTCTTGCCGCAGCCCGTGGGACCGAGCATCAGGATGTTCGACTTGGCGATCTCGATGTGGTCGCTGCCGTCACCGCCGGCGGCGCGGTTCCGCTCACCGGCCTGGATCCGCTTGTAGTGGTTGTAGACCGCCACCGACAGCGTGCGCTTGGTGACGGACTGGCCGACGACGTACTGGTCCAGGAACTCGTGGATCTCGGCGGGCTTGGGGAGCTCGTCGAGCTTCACCTCACCGGCCTCGGCCAGCTCTTCCTCGATGATCTCGTTGCAGAGATCGATGCACTCGTCGCAGATGTAGACGCCGGGGCCGGCGATGAGCTTCTTGACCTGCTTCTGGCTCTTCCCGCAGAACGAGCACTTCAGCAGGTCCCCGCCGTCGCCGATGCGTGCCATAGGTGTCGATCCCCAGTCCTGGTCCGGCGTTCTCGCTGCTACCCGTCCGCCGAGCCCGAGCCCGGCCGACGCGGCGTGGCTCCGACTTCTCCGCGGCTGCCCGCAGGCCCCGAAGCCACGTCGAGGCCTCCGGAGGAGACGGTACCTGCCCGGACCCGCCGCCGGGGACTCCCGAGGAATCCGATTCGGCGGCGGGTCGGCGGGCGGTCACCGGCACCCGAGGGGTACCGATGACCGGATGTCGCTTACCTGCCGCTGGTCGCGGACAGCTTCCTGCTCTGCACGATCTCGTCGACCAGGCCGTACTCCTTGGCCTCCTCGGCCGTGAGGATCTTGTCCCGGTCGATGTCGTCGCGCACCTGCTCGGCGGTCCGGTTGGAGTGCCGGGCGATGACCTCCTCCATCCGCTTGCGGATGCGGGAGATCTCGGCCGCCTGGATCTCCAGGTCCGACACCTGGCCGTAGACGCCCTGGGTGGCCGGCTGGTGGATCAGGATGCGGGCGTTCTCCACCGCCATCCGGCGGCCGGGGGTGCCCGCGCAGAGCAGTACGGCCGCGGCCGAGGCGGCCTGCCCGAGGCAGACCGTCTGGATGTCGGGGCGGATGAACTGCATCGTGTCGTAGATCGCCATCAGCGACGTGAAGGACCCGCCCGGCGAGTTGATGTACAGCGAGATCTCGCGGTCCGGGTCCAGCGACTCGAGCACCAGCAGCTGGGCCATGGTGTCGTTCGCCGAGGTGTCGTTGATCTGCTCACCGAGGAAGATGATGCGCTCCTCGAAGAGCTTGTTGTACGGGTTCGACTCCTTGACCCCGTAGCTGGTGCGCTCCACGTAGGACGGGAGCACGTACCGGGCCCGGGCCGGGTCCGGCGCGTAGCCGCCGGGGCCGCGCAGGTCGGCCATCGACTCGGGGTGGCGCGGGTCGAAGGTGCTCATCAGGCGCTCCCGTTCTGCGAGCCCGCGCCCGGCGCCCGGCCGGCGTGGGTCACGACGTGATCGACGAAGCCGTACTCGAGGGCTTCCTGCGCCGAGAACCAGCGGTCCCGGTCGGAGTCGCGCTCGATGGTCTCGACGGTCTGACCGGTGTGCTCGGCGATCAGCTCCGCCATCTCCCGCTTGGTGCGGCGGAACTGCTCGGCCTGGATGGTGATGTCGGCTTCGGTGCCGCCGACGCCCGCCGAGGGCTGGTGCATCATGATCCGCGCGTGCGGCAGCGCGAAGCGCTTGCCGCGGGTGCCCGCGGAGAGCAGGAACTGCCCCATCGACGCGGCCATGCCCATCACCGTGGTCGACACGTCGCACGGGACCAGGTTCATCGTGTCGTAGACGGCCATGCCGTCGGTGACCGAACCGCCCGGCGAGTTGATGTACAGCTCGATGTCCTTCTCGGGGTCCTCGGCCGCGAGCAGCAGCATCTGCGCCGCGATCCGGTTCGAGATCTCCGCGTCGACCTGCTGGCCGAGCACGATGATCCGCTGCTGCAGCAGCCGCTCGTAGACCGAGTCGGACAGCGACATCGCGCTGAGAGCGGACCGCATCTGCGGCCCGGTACCGCGGCCCTGGAGCGGGCCGGTGTCCTGCTGGCTCACTTCACCCTGCTTTCCGAAGTCTCGCCCGGCCGGCGCGAGGCGCCCGCCGGATCGGAGAAAGTCTTCCTCTGGATCGCTCTCGTTCTCCGGTGTCCGGGTCTTGCGAACCCGCTCCGGCCCTCGTGGTGACCGGTTCGGATCCGACCCTACGCGGACCCCGGGGCCCACGCGGGGAGCGACGCCCGATGTTCGCCGAGAGCGCACCGGCCGCCCGGACGGGGTGCCGGCCGGACCCGCCGGTCGGCACCCCGGCACGGCCGGAGGGCCACGTCAGGCCTTCGCGTCGGCCTTGTCCGCCGCCGCGCCGTCGGTGTCGACGACCGGGGCGTCACCCGCCGGGGCGTCGGTGTCGGCGACCGGGGCGTCACCCGCCGGTCCGGTGGAGTCCCCGGCGGTCTCCTCGCCGGCTTCCACGACCTCGCCCGGGACCTCCTCGACGGTCTCCTCGTCGTCCGGCCCGAGCAGGTCGGACAGGTCGACGGCGGTGCCGTCGGGCAGGGTCACCGAGGCCGACCGCACCGCGGTGATCAGCGCCTTCGAGCGGCGGACGTCCTGGTAGATCACGCCGAGCTGGCCGGCCTGTTGGATCTGCTGGACGAACTGCTCGGGCGGCATCCCGTACTGCTGGGCCTGGTAGACGATCCGCTCGGTGAGCTCCTGGTCGCCGACCGAGATCTGCTCGGAGTCCGCCAGCGCGTCGAGCACCAGGCGGTACCGGACGGCCTTCTCGGCCTCCTCGCGGTTCTCGGCGTCGAACTGCTCCCGGGTCTTGTCCTGCGAGGACAGGAACTCGGCGAAGCGGTCCTCGTCGTGGTCGAAGGCGTGCACCGCGTCGTGCGCGCGGGTGTCCACCTCGGCCTGGACGACGCTCTCCGGCAGCGGAACCGGCTCCCCACCGACCCGGGCACCCTCGACCAGCTTGTCGAGCAGCCGGTCGCGGGCCTGCGCGGCCTGCTCCATCCGCTTCGACCGGCCGAGCCGCTCGCGCAGGTCCTCGGTCAGCTCGTCGAGCGTGTCGAACTCCGACGCGAGCTGGGCGAACTCGTCGTCGGCGTCGGGCAGGTGCCGCTCCTTGACCGCGGTGACCTTGACGGTGATCTCGGCCTCGCGGTCGGCGTACTCGCCGGCGACCAGCGTGGAGGTGAAGGTCTTCTCCTCACCGGCCGACATGCCCCGCAACGCCTCGTCGATGCCGTCGATCAGGCCACCCTGCCCGACCTCGTAGGAGAAGCCGGTGGTGGTGGCCTCCTCGATCTCCTTGCCGTCGACGGACGCGGAGAGGTCGATCTGGACGTAGTCGCCGTCCTGCGCGGGCCGCTCGACCCCGGCCAGGGTGCCGAAGCGCGCGCGCAGCTGGTCGAGCTGGGCGGTCACCTCGTCCTCGGCGACCTCGGTCTCGTCGACCTCGACGGTCAGTCCGTCCAGGTCGGGCAGCTCGATCTCCGGGCGGACGTCGACCTCGGCGGTGAACGCCAGGCGCTCGCCGTCGGCGATCTCGGTGACCTCGATCTCCGGGCGGCCGATCGGGGTGACCTCCTCGGAGGACACCACGGCCTCCTGGTACTTCGCCGGGATCGCGTTGTTCACGACCTCGTCGAGGACCGGGCCACGACCGATCCGGGCCTCCAGGATGCGGGCCGGCGCCTTGCCCGGGCGGAAGCCGGGGATGCGGACCTGCTCGGCGATCTTCTTGTACGCGCGGTCGAAATCGGGCTTGAGCTCGTCGAACGGCACCTCGACGTTGATCCGGACGCGCGTCGGGCTGAGGTGCTCGACGGTGCTCTTCACGGTGGAACTCCTTGGGCGGTACGGCTGTGCGAACGGGCCGCGTGCAGCGGCCCCCGGTCTGTGCTGTGGCCCACCTGCCGGTACGGCGGACGACCTCGGGGGCCGTTCCTGGCCGGGTGCCGGCACGTCGGACGTGCTCGGATGGCGGCGGGGCGCCCGCGCGAGTCTAGGCGAGCCCGGTCACGGCGCGTCGGGGGAGGGCGTGCGTCACGTGGCGACGGCCCCGACGTCGGCCACCGTGACCTCCACCTCGAGGGTGTCGTCACCGAGGACGGCGCGGACCCGGGCGGCGACCTCGTCGGCGATCTCACCGAACGGCCTGCCGAGTGCGACGACCACCGCGATCTCCACCGGGTCGCCCAGCCGCACGCCGTAGACCCGCGATCCCGGCAGGTAGGAGGCGATCGTCCCGAACGGCCCCCCGTCGAGCCGCAGCACGGCAGGGTGCTCCAGGACGGCCGCTGCCACGTCCTCGGGCTCCGGGCCCGTCCGCTCGGTCATCCGGGCACCCTAGCGAGCACCTCGCCGGGCCCGGCAGCGCCACCTCCGCACACGCCACGCCCTCCGCAGACGACACCGCCCCCGGAGGCCTCCGGGGGCGGTGGTCGAACGGCCGGCGGATCAGTCCTTCGTGAAGGCATCCTTGATCTTCTCGCCGGCCTGCTTCAGGTTGCCGCTGGCCTGGTCGGTCTTGCCCTCGGCCTTCAGGTCCTTGTCGTCGGTGGCCTCGCCGGCGGCCTCCTTGGCCTTCCCGCTCAGCTCCTCGGTCTTGTTGCTGATCTTGTCGCCGAGTCCCATGATCGATTCCCCCTCGCTGAGTGCGTGTCCGACGGGCGCGCGGGCGGCGCCCTCGCTACCGTCGCTGTCCCGGCCGGGTACCCGACCGCCCCGCCGCCCACACATCGAGGAGCGACGCGCCGACGTGCAGGCCACCGACCCGGCATACCGGGCGCACCCGGGGCCCGGGCCGGGCCGGCTCGCCCCGGCCCGTGCCGAGCTCGACGAGCAGACCCTCGTGGCCAGGGCCCAGGACGGCGACGTCCATTCGTTCGCCGAACTCGCCCGCCGCCACCAGGACGCACTGTTCCGGGTGGCGGTACGGGTGCTCGGACAGCGCGCGGACGCCGAGGACGCCCTGCAGGACGCCCTGATCGACGCCTGGCGCAAGATCGGGACCTTCCGGGGCGACGCGGCGTTCTCCACCTGGATGTACCGGATCGTGACCAACCGCTGCACCGCGGTGATGCGGCGGAACCGCCCGACGGTCCCGCTCCCCGACGACGACGCACCCGGTGCGACCCTCGTCGCGGGTTCCGGTTCGCCGGAACGGGCCGCCGAGGTGGACGCGGAGCTGGCCGCGCTGTCCCGGGCGCTCGCCGACCTGCCGGGCGACCAGCGCACCTGCTGGGTGCTGCGCGAACTGGAGGGCCTGGGCTACGCGGAGATCTCGCACATCACCGGGGCCTCGGAGACGGCGGTGCGGGGCCGGCTGCACCGGGCACGGACGGCCCTGGCGGAGAGGATGCGGGCATGGCGGTAGAGCAGGTGGAGCCACTGGCCTGCGGCCGGGATGCCGCCGACGTCTGGGAGCACGCCGAGGCGGGCACGCTGGACGAGCACGAGCTGAGCTGCCCGCACTGCCGGTCGGCGCAGGCCGACCACGACCGGCTCGGCGGGCTGGTGACCCGGATGGCGGCGGAGCAGCTGCGGCCCCCGCCGTCGGTGCTGGAGCAGGTGATCGGCGCGGTCGTCGCCGACCTGCGCCCGCACGAGCTGCTGGTCCTCGGTCCGGACGCCTGGCTGGGCAGGCCGACCGCGGAGGCCGCGCTGCGCCATGTCGTCGACTCGATGGGCGGGTTGCGCGCGCGGCACTGCCGGATCGAGCAGCGCAGGCACTCCGAGGACGGCCCGGCACCGGTCTGGGTCCGGATGACGGTGACGGCCCGGTTCGGGGTCGACCTGGCCTCGGTCACCGCCCGTGTCCGGCAGATGGTCGTCTCGGCCGGGGAGCGGACGATCGGCATCCCGATCGCCGGGGTCGACATCCATGTGGAGGACCTGTGGGACGACGCGTTGGGAGCCGGGCGATGACGACCAGGCTGCGGGTCTCCGACCTCGCACTCGCGCGGGTCGCCGCGCACCGGGCCCGTGCGGTGCCCGGGGTGGTGATGCTGGTCGGCGACGTGGCCCAGACGCTGCTCGGGCTGGCTGCCGACTGGCTCCCTCGCGAGCCGGTGCCGGCGGAGCTGCGCACCCGTGGCGTCGTGGCGACGGTGCACGGCACGCGGGCCGAGGTCCGGGTGACGGTGGCGGTCCGGTTCGGGGCCGAGTGCGCCTCCCTGGCCGCCCGGGTCCGTGCCGAGGTGGCCGAGGAGATCACTGCGACGACCGGGCTGGTCCCGCGGGTGCGCGTCACGATCGCCGAGATCGCCCTCCCCGACTAGCGGAGCACGCAGTCCCCGCAGGCCCCGCCACCGGGGACGTGCACGTAGAGACAGCAGGAGCGGCGACGGAAGGCCCACCCGCCGGGCAGGCCCGTCCCGGCCGCGGGATCGCGCCGCACCACCCCGGTGGCACCGGGGGGCAGCGGCCCCCGCAGCGCCGGGTGGTCGACGAGCGCCTCCAGCAGGGCGAGGAACGCGGACCTTCCGTCCGGCCGGGCCTGGTCCGTCAACCGGGCCGCCCCCGCGACGGCGGACACGACGTTGCCCCGCAGCACCCGCCCGGACACCGCCACCCGGGCGGTCACGGCCTCGTAGAGCGGCTCCAGGTGCGCCCCGGCGAGCTCCCGGGCCAGCAGGTCGGCGGCACCGGCGGGATCACGGCGCGGATCCGGCGTCCGGACCGCGGCGAGCTCCGGCAGCACGGGGGCCCAGGGGTCCGGGCCGTCGGGATCCCGGCGCAGGCCGGCGAGCCGGGGCAGGGTCGCGTGCAGCGCGACGGCGGCGAACGGCGCCGACACCAGCCGGGCCGCCAGTCCCTGCACCGCGATCGAGGCGGCAACCCGCCGCCCGGTGCCCAGCGCCGTCGCCACCTCCTCGATCCGGGCCGTCAGCGGATCGGCGCCGGAACCGGGCGGGGCGTAGAGCTCGTCCCAGCCTCGCCGGCCCGGGGCCGCCGGGGCCGCGAGGGCGAACCACGGACCGATCCGCGCGACGTCGGCGAGGACGTCGGCGGTCGCGTCCGGCGGGACGGGCCGGGCCTCTGTCGGGTGGGACGGCTGCATCGGCACCAGTGTCGCCGGAGTCCTCCGCCACCGCGACCGGCTCGCGGCGGCCCTGTAACGACTCGGCCACCCTCGGCGATATCACCGGGCGAGAGGCAGCTCCCGGCCGATGGTCACGCCTCGCTCACCGTCCGGATACGGGACGGCAACATCTGCCTGCTCGAATGGCCAGCGATCCACATCACGGGCCCGACGCCCGATCATCAGTAGCGCACCCGGGTAGCGGCGTGCGACTCTGTGCACTCGCCAGACCGCACTCGCCGGGGTGTGCGGTCTAACCGTGCCGCAGGGAGTTGGCCGGGTACTGGAAGTCAGCGCCCGGCCGCTAGGCGTGCCCGAAGGAGGAACCTCCGAGGTCACGTGCCCGACCGCACGGCGCACCCGAACGGCCTGCATCGTACGCCCCCCTCCCGGGTGCCCGCTGTACTCTGGAAACCCTTTTCGGACCGCAGCGAGCTGCCGGTTCCCGGGTCGTCCGATGCGGGTGGCAGAGGTGCACCGAGACGACAGGAGGAGCAGTTGGCCGCGATCAGTGACCAGACGCGTCGCCCCTCGCCCGGTGGTCTGTATGCCGCCGATCACGAGCACGACGCCTGCGGTGTGGCCATGTTGGCCGACGTCACCGGCAAGCGCGACCACGCCATCGTGCAGAAGGCCATCGAGGCACTCCTGCGCCTGGAACACCGTGGAGCGCGCGGTTCCGAACACAACACCGGCGACGGCGCGGGGATCCTGATCCAGGTCCCCGACGCGTTCTACCGCGAGGTCACCGACTTCGACCTGCCTCCCGACGGGGCCTACGCCGTCGGTATCGCGATGCTCCCCCAGGACCCCGAGCGCGCCGAGGAGGCCGTGCGGGCGATCGACGCGCTGGCGGCGGAGGAGAACCTGACGGTCCTGGGCTGGCGCGAGCTGCCCACCGACCCCGAGGCCGCCGACCTGGGCCCGACCGCGCTCGCCGCGATGCCCACGTTCAAGCAGCTGTTCGTCGGTGGCGCGGAGCTGACCTCCGACGAGACCGCCGCGACGGCGCCCACCGGCATCGACCTGGAGCGGCGGGCCTTCTGCCTGCGCAAGCGGGTCGAGCACGGTCACGACACGTACTTCGCGTCGCTGTCGCCGCGCACCATCATCTACAAGGGCATGCTCACTGAGCCCCAGGTCGCGGCGTTCTACCCCGACCTGACCGACGAACGCGTCACCTCCGCGCTGGCGATCGTGCACTCGCGGTTCTCGACGAACACGTTCCCGGCCTGGCCGCTGGCGCACCCGTTCCGCTACGTCGCACACAACGGTGAGATCAACACACTGCGCGGGAACCGGAACTGGATGGCGGCCCGCGAGGCGCTGCTGGAGTCCGCGAACCTGCCCGGCGACCTGTCCCGGCTGACCCCGATCGTCACCCCGGACGCGTCGGACTCGGCCACCTTCGACGAGGTGCTCGAGCTGCTCCACCTGGGTGGGCGCAGCCTCCCGCACGCGGTGCTGATGATGATCCCGGAGGCCTGGGAGCACAACACCGAGATGTCGCCCGAGCGGCGGGCGTTCTACGAGTACCACTCCACCCTGATGGAGCCGTGGGACGGGCCTGCGCTGGTCGCCTTCACCGACGGCACCCGGATCGGCGCCGTCCTGGACCGCAACGGCCTGCGCCCGGCCCGCTACTGGGTCACCGAGGACGGGCTGGTCGTGCTGGCCTCCGAGGTCGGCGTGCTCGACGTCGAGCCGGACAAGGTGGTCCGCAAGGGCCGCCTCGAGCCGGGTCGCATGTTCCTCATCGACACCGAGCGGGGCAAGATCGTCGACGACGACGAGATCAAGGGCGAGCTGGCGGCCGAGCACCCGTACGCGGAGTGGCTGCACGCCGGCCTGATCCGGCTCGACGAGCTGCCCGCCCGCAAGCGCGAGGTCCCCTCGCACGAGGCGCTGACCCTGCGCCAGCAGGCCGCCGGCTACACCGAGGAGGAGCTGAATCTCCTGCTCCGCCCGATGGCCGTCACCGGCGCCGAGCCGATCGGTTCGATGGGCAACGACGCGCCGCTCGCGGTGATCTCCGAGCGGCCCCGCCAGCTCTACGACTACTTCACCCAGCTGTTCGCGCAGGTGACCAACCCGCCGCTGGACGCGATCCGCGAGGAGCTCGTCACCTCGCTGTTCAGCCAGCTGGGCCCCGAGCAGAACCTGCTCGCCGCCACCCCGGCGCACTGCCGGACGATCGTCGTGCCGTTCCCGGTGCTCACCAACGACGACCTGGCGAAGATCGTCCACATCAACGACGACAAGGAGTTCCCCGGGTTCGCCTCGCACGTCGTCTCCGGGATCTTCCAGGCCCGCGACGGCGGAAAGGGCATGCTGTCGCGGCTCGCGGAGATCAAGCAGGAGGTGTCGCGCGCGATCGAGGGCGGGGCCCGGCTGATCGTGCTGTCCCAGCGCGGCGTCGACGCCGGGCACGCTGCGATCCCGTCGCTGCTGCTCACCGGCGCGGTGCACCACCACCTGGTCCGGGAGCGGTCCCGGACCAGGGTCGGGCTGATCGTCGAGTCGGCCGACGCCCGCGAGGTGCACCACATCGCGCTGCTGCTCGGCTACGGCGCCTCCGCGGTGAACCCGTACCTGGCGATGGCCACCGTCGAGGACCTCGCCGAGCGCTGCGACGTCCCCGGCGTCGACGGGCGCACCGCAGCGAAGAACCTGGTCAAGGCACTCGGCAAGGGTGTCCGCAAGACCATGTCGAAGATGGGTGTCTCCACGGTCGCCTCCTACACCGGCGCGCAGATCTTCGAGGCCGTCGGGCTGGGGCAGGAGGTCATCGACTCCGCTTTCACCGGCACTACGTCCCGGCTCGGCGGTGTCGGCTTCGACGTCCTCGCCGAGGAGGTGCTGGCCCACCACCGCCGCGCCTACCCCGCCGACGACGTGCGCGCCTCGCACCGGGCTCTCGCCGTCGGCGGCGAGTACCAGTGGCGCCGCGAGGGCGAACTGCACCTGTTCAACCCGCAGACCGTCTTCAAGCTGCAGCACTCCACCCGCTCCGGGCGCTACGAGGTGTTCAAGGAGTACACCCGGGCCGTCGACGACCAGGCCAAGCGGCTGATGACGCTGCGCGGGCTGTTCCGCTTCAAGGAGGGCCTGCGGCCGCCGGTGCCGCTCTCCGAGGTGGAGCCGGTGGAGTCCATCCTGACCCGGTTCGCCACCGGGGCGATCTCCTACGGCTCCATCTCCCAGGAGATGCACGAGACGCTGGCGATCGCGATGAACCGGATCGGTGGGCGCTCGAACACCGGCGAGGGCGGCGAGGACCCGGACCGGTTCACCCCGGACCCCGGCGGCGACTCCCGGCGCAGCGCGGTCAAGCAGGTGGCGTCCGGCCGGTTCGGCGTCACCTCGGAGTACCTGGTCAACGCCGACGACATCCAGATCAAGATCGCTCAGGGCGCCAAGCCCGGTGAAGGCGGTCAGCTGCCCGGCGGCAAGGTCTACCCGTGGATCGCGACCACCCGCTACTCCACGCCGGGCGTCGGCCTCATCTCGCCGCCGCCGCACCACGACATCTACTCGATCGAGGACATCAAGCAGCTCATCCACGACCTGAAGAACGCCAACCCGCGGGCCCGCATCCACGTCAAGTTGGTCTCCCAGGTCGGGGTCGGGACCGTGGCGGCGGGCGTGTCCAAGGCGCACTCCGACGTCGTGCTGATCTCCGGGCACGACGGCGGTACCGGTGCGTCGCCGCTGTCGTCGATCAAGCATGCGGGCGGCCCCTGGGAGCTCGGCCTGGCCGAGACCCAGCAGACGCTGGTCGCGAACAACCTGCGCGACCGGATCGTCGTGCAGGCCGACGGCCAGCTCAAGACCGGTCGCGACGTGGTGATCGCCGCGCTGCTGGGCGCCGAGGAGTTCGGTTTCGCGACCGCTCCGCTGGTCGTCTCGGGCTGCGTCATGATGCGCGTGTGTCACCTCGACACCTGTCCGGTCGGCGTCGCGACCCAGAACCCGGAGCTGCGCAAGAAGTTCGACGGCAAGGCCGAGTACGTCGTCAACTTCATGCGCTTCGTGGCCGAGGAGGTGCGGGAGTACCTGGCACAGCTGGGCTTCCGCTCGATCGACGAGGCGATCGGCCGGGCCGACGTGCTCGACGTCGACGCCGCCGCGCAGCACTGGAAGACCCGCCATCTCGACCTGTCGCCGATCTTCCAGGTCGGCGAGTACGGCGACGACGTCCCGCGCAAGCGGACCCGCGAGCAGGACCACGGCCTGGACAAGGCGCTGGACAACACCCTGATCCAGCTCGCCGAGGGTGCCCTGCGCAACGGCGACCAGGTCCGGCTGGACCTGCCGGTGCGCAACGTGAACCGCACCGTCGGGACCATGCTCGGCTCCGAGCTGACCCGGATCCACGGCGGCAAGGGCCTGCCCGACGACACGATCGACATCACGTTCACCGGCTCGGCCGGGCAGAGCTTCGGTGCGTTCGTGCCGAAGGGGATCACGTTGCGGCTGGTCGGCGACACCAACGACTACTTCGGCAAGGGTCTCTCCGGCGGCCGGCTCACCCTGCGGCCGGACCCGTCGGCGCCGTTCACCGCCGAGGAGAACGTGATCGCCGGCAACGTGATCGGCTACGGCGCCACCTCGGGTGAGATGTACGTCCGGGGAGTCGTCGGCGAGCGGTTCTGCGTCCGCAACTCGGGGGCGGTGGCCGTCGTCGAGGGTGTCGGTGACCACGGCTGCGAGTACATGACCGGTGGTCAGGTGGTCGTGCTGGGACGGACCGGCCGGAACTTCGCCGCCGGCATGTCCGGTGGCGTCGCCTACGTGCTCGACATCGACCGCAACCGGGTCAACCCGGAGATGGTCGACCTGGACCCGCTGGGCGACGACGACCGCGCGATCCTGCGGGACCGCGTCGAACGCCACCACGCCGAGACCGGCTCCGAGGTCGCGCGGGCCCTGCTCGCCGACTGGGACACCGCGGTCGAGCGGTTCGGCAAGGTCATGCCCAAGGACTACAAGCGCGTGCTGCTCGCGACGGAGAACGCCGAGCGCGAGGGGCGCGACGTGAACGAAGCGATCATGGAGGCTGCTCATGGGTGACCCGAAGGGCTTCATGACCACCCCCCGCCGGACGCCCGCGCGGCGCCCGGTGGACCTGCGGCTGATGGACTGGCGCGAGGTCTACGAGGACTTCCCGCGCAAGACCCTGGAGTCGCAGGCGGGCCGCTGCATGAACTGCGGCATCCCGTTCTGTCACCAGGGCTGTCCGCTCGGCAACCTGATCCCCGAGTGGAACGACCTGGTCTACCGCAAGGACTGGCGGGAGGCGATCGAGCGGCTGCACGCCACGAACAACTTCCCGGAGTTCACCGGGACGCTGTGCCCCGCGCCCTGCGAGGCGGCCTGCGTGCTGGCGATCAACGACGACGCCGTCACCATCAAGCAGGTCGAGGTCGAGATCATCGACCGCGCCTGGGACGAGGGCTGGGTCAGCCCGCAGGCTCCCGTGACGAAGACCGGCAAGAAGGTCGCCGTGGTCGGCTCCGGGCCGGCCGGGCTGGCCGCGGCCCAGCAGCTCACCCGGGTCGGGCACGACGTCGTCGTGTTCGAGCGGGCCGACCGGATCGGCGGGCTGCTGCGCTACGGCATCCCCGAGTTCAAGATGGAGAAGTCCCGCCTCGACCGTCGTCTGGAGCAGATGGTCGCCGAGGGCACCCACTTCCGGGCCTCGGTCGACGTCGGGACCGACATCACCGTCGAGCAGTTGCGCGCCGACTACGACGCGGTCGTGCTCGCCGGCGGTGCGACGGCCTGGCGCGACCTCCCGGTCGAAGGCCGCGACATCGAGGGCGTCTACCAGGCCATGGAGTTCCTGCCGTGGGCCAACCACGTGCAGCAGGGCGACATCGACGCCCCGCCGATCTCGGCCGAGGGCAAGGACGTCGTGATCATCGGCGGAGGTGACACCGGCGCTGACTGCCTGGGCACCTCGCACCGCCAGGGCGCGCGTTCGGTGACCCAGCTGGAGATCATGCCGACCCCGCCGGAGCACCGCACCGAGAACATGCCGTGGCCGACCTACCCGACGGTCTACCGCGTCTCCTCGGCGCACGAGGAGGGTGGCGAGCGGCTGTTCTCGGTCAACACCACCGCCTTCGTGGCCGACGAGGACGGCAAGCTCGCCGGTATCCGGATCTGCGAGGTCAAGCGGGGCCCGGACGGGTTCGAGACCGTCGAGGGCACCGAACGGGAGCTGCCCGCCCAGCTGGTGCTGCTGGCCATGGGCTTCGTCGGCCCGGAGAAGGGCCGGCTGCTCAACGACCTGGAGGTCGAGCTCGACGAGCGCGGCAACGTCGCCCGCGACGACAGCTACATGTCGTCGGTGGACGGGGTGTTCGTGGCCGGTGACATCGGCCGCGGGCAGTCGCTGATCGTGTGGGCGATCGCCGAGGGTCGCGCAGCGGCCGCCGGGGTGGACGCCTACCTGACCGGGCGGACCGTGCTCCCCCGCCCGATCAACCCGACCGACCGTCAGATCGCCTGATCCGCCGCACAGCACGGACGGGGCCCGGCCGCACGGCCGGGCCCCGTCCGTCACTCCACCCGTTCCAGCTCGAAGGCCTCGTCACCGATCCAGAGCCGGAGCCCCTCGCCGTCGTCGGTGACGTAGCCGTCCTCCTCCTCCCCCAGCTCCCGGATCGCCCCCATCGCGAGCCGGTTGAACTCGACGACACCGCCACCGACGTCGACCGGGCGGTACTCCCGGGCCAGCAGGGCGGTGCGGCACTCGGTCGACAGCCAGGTCGCGTGCTCCGGACCGACCTCGACCCGCCAGCGTTCATCGCGCATGGAGTCCATTATGGCGTAGGTCACCCCGCCCGTCGCCTGTCTGATACCGACGGCCGTGACCGTGCGTCGCGCAACGGCGTGAACGGAACCGATTCACCGCCCGTCGCGGGGACGACGCCGCTCGCGGTCGGATCCGAGACCGACGCCACTCCCACCACAACTCCCGGCGTCCTCGTGCGTTGAACCGGGCGACCGGCACCTGCAGAACCGGGAGCCCCTGTCGGTGCCGGGCACCATCGGGACACCGGGCATCGCGACCGCGGTCGCGATCCCGGTTCCCGGTGGTGTATTCCCCGGCGCCCACCGGACGCCGTGGGTGCTGCAGATCCTGCTCGGCCTCTTCTTCGTGCTCGCCGACCTTGCGCACCGTGCGCTGACCACCGTTTACCTCCCCGACGGCCCGGGAATCCTCGTGGTAGCACCAGCGCCGCACGTCCGGCGCCACCGAGATCCACGTGCATCACGTACAGGGAGGACACCGCCATGGCCGACCGCCATGTGAAGCCGGCCGACGACGGCTGGACCGTCGAGAAGCAGGGCGCCCAGCGTCCCAGCGCCAGGACCGGCACCCAGGCCGAGGCGATCACCCGCGCGGTGGAGATCATCGCGAACGACGGCGGTGGCGAACTCGTCGTGTACGGCACCGACGGGTCGGTCCGTGAGCGCCGGTCGGTCGCGGCCGGCACCGGCGACACCAGCGGCGGCAGCAACACCAGCGGCACCGCCCGCGGCAACACCAGCGGCAACACCAGCGGCACCGCCGCCAGGGCCACCGCGGGCGCCACGGCCACCGCAGCGCGCGACACCGCGTCGAAGGCGGCGGCCGCCACCGCGCGGACCGCGGACGACGTCGCCTCCGACACCCGCACGACCGGGAAGAAGGTCGCCGGTCACACCCGCAGTGCCGCCTCGAAGGCGGCCGACACCGCACGGTCGGGGGCCGAGGAGGTCGCGCAGGAGGCCCGCAAGGTCTCCGACAACGGCACGTCCCCCGCCGACGCCGGCAAGGCCGCCGCCGACGCCGCACGCAGCACCGGCAAGCAGCTGGCCGACAACGCCTCGCGCACCGGCCGTCAGGTCGCCGGCGAGGTCGGGGCGTCCGCGGAGCGCTCCGCCGCGACCGTGCAGGCCGCCGCCGACCGCGGCGCCGACTCCGCGGTGCGCACCGCGGACCGGGCCGCCCGGGTCGGCAAGACGGTCTCCGACGATCTCGACGACACCGGCGCGAAGCTGGCCCACCGGCTCTACGAGGGTGGCGAGCGGGTGGCGACCCGGCTCGACGAGCTCGCCGCCCGGGTCTACCGGCCGCTCAACCCGATCCGGTTCGGCAGCCGGGTCGCCGCCGGAGCGGTCGCGACCGCGTTCGGCGTGTCCGGCGTCGTGGTCTCCCGGGCCGGGACGCTGTTCCAGCGCGGCACCCGCAAGGCCACCGGCCGCTGAGCGACCGCTCGCCGAAGCCACGAGGGCCCCGCCACGGCGGGGCCCTCGTCGTGGATCAGGGCCGCGGGCTCAGCACGTAGTCACCCGTCTCGTCCTGCCACGACATCCCGACCAGGTCCCTGGCCCGGGCGGCCTTCGCGAACGACAGGAAGCTGCCGAAGCCGTAACGCTTCTCGGAGAACTCCGGAACCCGCTTGCGGAGCTGGTCCTTCAGACCGGACAGCTGCGGGGGGCCGCCGGCCGCCGTCAGGTCGCGCACCACGTCCACGAGCAGGGCGAACGCGTCCTGGTCGGCGTCCGGGTCGTCCGGGACGGTGACCTCCGGGTCACCCTGTGCGGAACCGGGGGCCAGAGCGACGGCGCCCTGGCCCTCCAGGTGCCGCAGGAGCTCACCGAACCCGCGGAAGCCGTGATCGGCCTCGTCGAACGTGGGGTCCTTGCGCAGCACCGCCCGCTTCAGCCGGGACGCCAGCACCGGGCCGTCGGCCTGCCGGGACAGACCGGCCAGCGTGCTCACCACGAGCCCGGCGACGTCGCGCTCCTCGGCACCGCTGGTCGCGGTCTCCTCCGCGTCGGGCGCGTCGGGCGCCGCCCGGAACGTCAGGTCGAACGGGGTCGGCTCCGGCGCCGGCTCCGCGGGCAGAGCAGGCACGGGCGTCGTGGCCGGTGTGGTCGGCGTGCTCGGCACCGGCGGGCGGGATCCGCGGCGGCGGCGCGGCGGGACGGGCTCGCGGGTCGGCTCGAGGCCCGGCAGCCGGTCGTAGAACAGGAACTCGTCGCACGCCGGGGGAAGCAGCGCCGAGGTGGACGACTGCACGCCGATCCCGATCACCCGCTTGTCCAGCTCGCGCAGCTTGTGCATCAGCGGCGTGAAATCGGAGTCGCCGGTCGCGATGGCGAAGGTCGTCACGAACTCCCGCTCGTAGGCGAGCTCGATGGCGTCGACCGCGAGCTTGATGTCGGCGGCGTTCTTGCGGGAACCACCGATCCGCTGCGGGATCTCGATCAGCTCGACCTGGGCACGGGCCATCAGCCGCCGGTCCTCGTCGAACGCCGACCAGTCGGCGTAGGCGCGGCGCACCACCACCCGGCCGCGTTCGGCGAGGGCGTCGGCGACCGGCCCGAAATCGAACGGAACCACGCCGAGACCGTCGCGCGCACCGATCGCGAGGTTCTCGTAGTCGAGCAGCAGTGCGATGCGTTCGTCCTCGTGGGCCACCGCGGAAGCCTACGACCGGCCCGTCCGCCGGGCCGGGCCGGGCGCACCACCGGGCCCTCCGTCCGGCCCACCGGGTGACCGAGGACCCTGCCGGTCCCGCCCGGGAGGGCGCACGCTCGAAGGGTCCATCGACGGGAGGCCCCCATGCCCGACCGGATCCCGCAGCACGACACCGTGCTGTCCGTGCTGTCTGTGCCGGCCGTGCTGTCCGTGCTGTCTGTGCCGGCTGTGCTGTCCGTGCCAGCTGCGCTGCCTGCGCCGGACGCGGCGGCTGCGCCGGACGCGCTGTCGGCGCCCACCGACGACTCTCACCGCACCCCGCGGTCCGTCACCGGGGTGCGGCACGGACCCTCGCCCGGTGGTCACCGTCCGCCGGCCCGGCCGACGGTGGCGCGGTGAGCACCGGGAGGGCGGCGCTGCCGCACCCGGACACCGTCCGGCACGCCGTCGCGACCGCGCTGGAAGCGCCCTCGGTGCACAACGCGCAACCGTGGCGCTGGCGGATCGGGCCGGACCGCGTCGAACTGCACGCCGACCCGGACCGGCGGCTGCCCTTCACCGACCCGGACCGGCGCGACCATCTCGTCAGCTGCGGCGCGGCGCTGGCCACCCTGCACGTGGCACTGGCCGCCTCCGGGATCGGGCACCGGGTCGAGCGGTACCCCGGCGGTGACCGGGACCATCTGGCGACCGTCCGGTTCACCGGGCGGCCGCCGACCGCCGCGGACCGCACCGACGCGCTGCTCGCCCCGGCGATCCGGCGCCGCCGGACCGACCGCAGGCCCTACCGCGACGGTGGCATCGCCGACCACACCCGCGCCGCCCTGACGGCACGGGCCGCGCGGTACGGCGTCACCCTGCACGCGGTCACCGACCCGGTCGCCCGCCACCACCTCGTCGAGCTGGAGCTGGACGCCGCCCGCGAGCTGCGGGCGCGGCCCGGGCACGCCGCCGAACTGCTGGTGTGGACCCACCGCTACGCGGACTCCCGCGACGGCGTGCGCACCGGATCGGTCCCGGTGGGCACCCCCGGGCCGCGCGAGGCCGGCCTCGGGGTCCGTTTCCCGGCAGGTTCCCTGCCGGTACCGGCATCGACGACGGACCTGGCGACGATCCTCGCGCTGAGCACCCCGGCCGACGACGACCCGGCCCGGCTCGCCGCCGGGGAGGCCCTCGGGGTCGTGCTGCTCACCGCGACCAGGGCCGGGCTCGCCACCTGCCCGCTGTCGCGGATCCTGGAGACCGTCCGCACCCGGTCGGCGCTGGCCGCCCGGGTACTGCGCACGGCCGAGCACCCGCAGCTGCTCGTGCGGGTCGGCCGGGCCCCCGACGACCGGGAGCTGCCCGCCACCCCACGGCGCCGGCTCCGGGACGTGCTGCTGCGCGGCGACTAGGGCGCGCCGGGACCATCGGCCCACCCGCCCGGGGCCATCGGCTGCTGCACCCGGCGATCGAGTGGCGCTACCGTCGGCGGTACCCACCCCGACCCGGAGGCACTCGTGACCATCTCGGTGTTCCTGCTCGACGACCACGAGATCGTCCGGCGGGGGCTCGCCCAGCTGCTCGAACTGGAGGACGACATCGAGATCGTCGGCGAGGCGGCGACCGCGGCACAGGCCACGGCCCGGCTGCCGGCGCTCCGGCCGGACGTCGCGATCCTCGACGTCCGGCTGCCCGACGGTGACGGTGTCAGCGTGTGCCGGGACGTCCGCTCCGCGGTCACCCCGCCTCCGGCGTGCCTGATGCTGACCTCCCACGCCGACGACGAGGCGCTGTTCGGCGCGATCATGGCCGGTGCCTCGGGTTACCTGCTCAAGCAGGTCGCCGGGGTGGACCTGGTCGGAGCGGTCCGCACGGTCGCCGCGGGCGGTTCGCTGCTCGACCCGAAGGCGACCGCCGCGGTGCTGGACCGGTTGCGCCGCGGGGCCGACGCCGACGCCGACCCCCGTTACGACGCGCTGAGCCCGCAGGAACAGCGCATCCTCGAGCTGATCGCGGACGGCCTGACCAACCGCCGGATCGGCGACGAGCTGCACCTGGCGGAGAAGACCGTCAAGAACTACGTGTCCTCGGTACTGCACAAGCTCGGCTACTCGCGGCGCACCGAGGCCGCGGTCTACGCCGTCGAACGACGCCGCGCGCGGCGCTGAGACCCGGGCGTCACCGCAGCGGGACGGTCCAGAGCACCCGGGTCCCGACGGCCGGGGAGTCCAGCGTGCACTCCCCGCCCAGCTGGGCGGCACGGTCGGCGAGGTTGCGCAGGCCGCTGCGCCGCTGCGTGTCGCCGATCCCGCAGCCGTCGTCGGCGATCTCCGCGGTCAGGTCCCGATCCGCCGCGACGGTGACCGACAGCGTGCTCGCCCCGGAGTGCCGCACCGCGTTCGTCGCGGCCTCCCGGACGACCGCCAGCAGATGGGCCGCGACCGCAGGTGGGACGAGCGTGTCCACCGGTCCGGTGGTGTGCACCGAGGTCGCGATCCCGGACTCCGCGGTGACCTCGGCGACGGTGTCGAGCAGCTCCCGGCGCAACCCGCCTCCGCCGTGGTCGGCGGTGTGCAGGTCGAAGATCGTCGTCCGGATCTCGCGGACGGTCCGGTCCAGCTCGTCCACGGCCTGCTCGACACGGTCGCGCACCTCGGCGTCCGCGGTGCGGCGCAGCGTCCCCTGCAGCTTCAGCCCGACCGCGAAGAGCCGCTGGATCACGTGGTCGTGCAGGTCGCGGGCGATCCGGTCCCGATCGGCGAGCACCGCCAGCTGCTGATGGGCGCGGTTCTTCTCCCCCAGCTCCAGGGCCAGCGCGGCCTGGTCGGCGAACGACACCAGCAGCGGCACCTCGGACGGCCGGAACGGCGGATCACCCGGTTCCCGCTGGGCGATCAGGACGCCGATCACCCGCTCGACCGCCCGCATCGGGACGGCGACGGTCGGCCCGCCGCCCACCTGTCCGTCGTCCTCGGGAGCATTGAGGATGGCACGTGGGCTCTGCGCCAGCACCGGTTGCAGGCCCTCGACGACATCACGCAGCAACGTCCCGCCGAGGCCGCCCGAGGGCCACGGCCGGCCCGCGGTGGCGCCCTCCCGGAAGCCCCCGGCTTCGTCGGGCCCGAGCGCGATCAGCGTCCCGCTGGCCCGGGACAGTTCCAGGCAGCGGCGGGCGACCAGGGCGAGCGAGTCCGCGTCACCGGTCCCGGCGAGCACCTCGCCCCGGATCTCCGCCGATGCCTCGAGCCACTGCTGACGCAGTAGTCCCTGCTCGAACAGGTCGGCGTTCTGCACCGCGATGCCGGCTGCCGCGGCGAGCGCCTGCAGGATCAGCTCGTCGTCCGCGGTGAACTCGGCGGCACCGACCTTCTCGGTGAGGTAGATGTTGCCGTAGACGGCGTCCCGGACCCGGATCGGGACACCGAGGAAGCTGCGCATCGGCGGGTGGTTCGGTGGGAAGCCGACCGAGGCCGGGTGCGTCGACAGATCGGCGAGGCGCAGCGGGCGCGGGTCCTCGATCAGCTGGCCGAGCAGGCCCTTGCCCTCCGGCGGCCTGCCCAGCGCGGCGCGGGTCTCCGCGTCCAGGCCGACATCGATGAAGCGGGCGATCGAGCCGTCCGGGGCGAGTACACCGAGCGCACCGTAGCGGGCGTCGACCAGGTCGACGGCGGACTGCACGATCCGCTCCAGGGTCGCGTCCAGCTCCAGCCCGGCCGCGACACCCAGCACCGCGTCCAGCAGCTTCTGCATCCGCCAGCGGGCGGTCGCGATCTGACCGAGCCGGTCCTGCACCTCACCGATGAGCTGATCGAGCCGCAACCCGGACAGCATCCGGGCGAGCTCACCCGTCGCCGGCTCCCCCATGCCACTCATCCTCTCCACGGTTCTCAGTGAACCTGACACCCCCAGGTGCTCTCGCACAAGCGTTCCCGGTGGTTACCCACCACCGCGACGGGCCCGTGGTCCCGGCGGCGGCGGGACCTTCGCACCTGACCCGCGCGGGGCGGGCCGCGCCAGGATCGACCAGTCGAACGGGCGGGCCGAGGCACCGTCCGCACAAGGGGGACCGCATGGACGCGACCTTTCACCCCGGGACGGTCACCGGCGCGCTCGGGCTGGACGAGGAGACCACCGCCACCGTGCTCCGGTTCGCCACCCGGGCGCCGTCGCTGCACAACAGCCAGCCGTGGCGGTTCCGGTTGCTGCCCGACCGGATCGAGCTGCGCGCCGACCCGCAGCGGCAGCTACCGGTCGCCGACCCGACCGGCCGCGAGCTGCGGATCGGCTGCGGCGCCGCACTGTTCACGCTGCGGCTGGCGTTGATCGATGCCGGGGTCCGCCCACTGGTCAGCCGGTATCCGCAGCCCGGGGACCCGGACCTGGTCGCGGTGGTGCGGCACGGCGGCATCGTGCGCGCCACCCCCGAGCAGCGCAGGCTGCTGGAGGCGGTGCCGCGCCGGCGTACCAACCGGCGGCCGTTCCGGGACATCACCGTGCCCGATCCGGCCCGCTCCGCGCTGCGCCGCGCCGCGTTCGAGGAGGGCACCTGGCTGCATCTGGTCACCGACCCGACGCAACTGGCCGAGCTGGGCAGGCTGGCCCGCGAGGCGCACCTGGTGCAGCAGGCGGACGCCCGGTTCACCGCCGAGCTGGCCGCGTGGACCGGGCGGTCCGGTTCCCGCGACGACGGCGTCCCCGCCTCGGCGGGCGGCCCGTGCCCGCCGCCGAACCAGCCGTGGGTGGTGCGCGAGTTCGGCGGCGACGCCTACCCGCGCCCGGCCCCGGCGGCCTTCGAGTCCGACCCGCTGATCGCGGTGCTGAGCGTGCACACCGACGGGCCGCGCGAGGAGCTGCGGGCCGGTGAGGCGATGCAGCGGGTGCTGCTGACGGCGACCGTGGCCGGGTTGTCCGCGTCGTTCCTGTCCCAGCTCGTCGAGGTCCCCGAGATCCGCGAGCAGGCCAGGCGGCTGCTCGGCGGGACCCGTCCACCGCAGGTCGTGCTACGGATCGGGAGCGGGGTACCGGTCCCGGCGACTCCCCGGCGGGCGCCCGAGAAGGTCGTCGACCCCGCCTGATCCCCGGTCCGGGCCGTGTGGGGTGGGCCCGGACCGGACCTGCGACGGGTCCCGGACCGGGCGGGCCGAACGGCCCGGCGGCCGCCGGACCACCGGCGTCCCGCCACCGGTCCTCTGCCCGGTCCGCCCCGGCGGCGTAGCGGCGAGGCTCTGCTCCGACGGCCCGGACGACCGGGCCACCCGTCGGTCCGGAGGAGCGCTGAGATCGGATGAACCTCGACCTGGCCCGGTGGCAGTTCGCCGTCACCACCGTGTACCACTTCCTGTTCGTCCCGCTCACGATCGGGCTGTCGGTGCTCGTCGCGAGCATGCAGACGGTGTGGTTCGCGACCGGTGACCAGCGCTGGCTGCGGATGACGAAGTTCTGGGGCAAGCTGTTCCTGATCAACTTCGCGATGGGTGTGGTCACCGGGATCGTGCAGGAGTTCCAGTTCGGGATGAACTGGAGCGACTACAGCCGGTTCGTCGGCGACGTGTTCGGGGCGCCGCTGGCGATCGAGGGCCTGCTGGCGTTCTTCCTCGAGTCGACCTTCCTCGGTCTGTGGATCTTCGGCTGGGACCGGCTGTCCCGGCCGGTGCACCTGGCCTGCATCTGGCTGGCCGCGATCGGCACGATCCTCTCGGCGTACTTCATCCTCGCCGCGAACTCCTGGATGCAGCATCCGGTCGGATTCACGGTCAACGAGGCCACCGGCCGGGCGGAGCTGAACGACTTCGCCGCTCTGCTCACCAACTCGACGGCGGTCGCCGCGTTCGGTCACACGATCACCGCCTGCTTCGTCACCGCGGGCATGTTCCTGGTGGCGATCAGCGCCTGGAACCTGGCCAGGAGCCGCTTCCCGGAGGTCTTCCGGCCCTCGATCCGGCTGGGTCTGTGGACGGTGCTGGTGGCGAGCCTCGGCGTGGTGCTTACCGGTGACATCCAGGCCCGCCTGATGACCCAGCAGCAGCCGATGAAGATGGCCGCGGCCGAGGCGCTCTGGGACACCGTGGCGCCGGCGTCGTTCTCGATCGTCACGATCGGCAGCGCGGACGGGACCCAGGAGCTGTGGAGCCTGCGGGTCCCGCGGTTGCTCTCGTTCCTGGCGACCGGCACCTGGGACGGGGAGGTCGAGGGCATCAACCAGCTGCAGGCGCAGGCGGTCGCGGCCTTCGGTCCGGGGCTCTACGTGCCGGATGTCGCGACGACGTACTGGATGTTCCGGTTGATGATCGGTTTCGGGCTGCTGGCCGCGCTCGTCGCGGTGATCGGCCTGTGGCTGACCCGGCGCCGGGCGGGCCGCTTCCCGGCCTGGTTCGGCACCGTGGCACTGCTCGGGCTCGTCACCCCGTTCGCCGCGAACTCGGCGGGCTGGATCTTCACCGAGATGGGCCGCCAACCGTGGGTGGTCTACGGCGTGCTGCAGACCGCGGACGGGGTGTCGCCGTCGGTCGGCTGGGCGTCGGTGCTGACCTCGCTGATCGTGTTCACCCTGCTCTACGGCGTGCTCGCGGTGGCCGAGGTGGTGCTGCTGATCCGGGCGGTGAAGGCCGGCCCGGCCCCGGGTGAGGCACTGACCAGCGGCGGGCCGGCGCCGGTCGCCGATCCGGCACCGAGCTACTAGCTACTGAGGAGGACGGCGTGGAACTCGTCGACGTGTGGTTCATCCTGATCGCGGTCCTGTGGACCGGCTACCTGTGCCTGGAGGGATTCGACTTCGGCGTCGGGATGCTGCTGCCCGCGGTGGCCCGCGACGAGCACGACCGGCAGGTCGCGCTCGGCACGATCGGGCCGGTCTGGGACGGCAACGAGGTGTGGCTGCTGGTCGCGGGCGGTGCGACGTTCGCGGCGTTCCCCGAGTGGTACGCGAGCCTGTTCTCCGGGTTCTACCTGGCGTTCCTGCTCCTGCTCGTGGCGTTGATCCTGCGCGGGATCGCGCTGGAGTACCGGCCCAAGGAACCCCGCTGGGCGCCGGTGCTCGACCGGGTTCTCACCGGCTCGTCGCTGGCGGCGGCGCTGCTGGTCGGCGTCGCACTGTCGAACATCGTGCGCGGCGTCCCGCTGGACGCCGACCACGAGTTCACCGGCACCCTGCTCACCCTGCTCAACCCCTACGCACTGCTCGGCGGGGTGACGCTGGTGGCGGTGTTCGCGCTGCACGGCGCTGTGTTCCTGGCGCTGAAGACCGACGGGCCGGTTCGTGAACGGTCCGCCGCCGTCGCGGTGTCGGCCGGAATGCTCGCCGTCCCGGTCGGTGGGGCCTTCCTGGTGTGGACGCTGATCGACGGCGCCCAGCCGTGGGCGCTGGCCCCGGTCATGGTCGCCGCACTCGGCCTGCTGCTGGCGACCGTGCTGGTGGCCCGTGGCCGGGAGGGTTGGTCGTTCACCGCGACGACGGTCGCGATCGTGGCCGTCGCGGTGACCCTGTTCGGCTCGCTGTACCCCGACGTCCTTCCCTCGACCACCGATCCGGCGTTCTCGCTGACCGTGGACAACGCCGCGTCCACGCCGTACACGCTCACGATCATGACCTGGGTGGCGGGGATCGTCACACCGGTGGTGCTCGGCTACCAGGCGTGGACGTTCTGGGTGTTCCGCAGGCGATTGACCCGGCAGGACTACGGCGTCCCCGCCGAGGTCACCGGGGGTGTGTCGTGACCGGCGCGGAGAAGCCGGTGCGGTTCGCCGCCCCACCGGAGACCCTCGACGACCGGCCCGACCCGCTGCTGCGCCAGGTCATGTCGGACCGGCTGCTGGCGGTCACCCCCGCAACCCCGGTGCGGACGGCGCTGGAGGCGATGCTCGCCCAGGACGTCCACCACCTTCCGGTGCTCGACGGGCACCACTGCCGCGGCATGGCCACCGAGGCGGACCTGCTGCGCGGCATCGCCGCGCAGCGCAGCCCGCTCGGCTGGACCGTGCTGCGGGTGGCCGATGTGCACGGACCGGCGCTGTTGCTGCCCGGCACGGCCCGGCTCTCCGAGGCCGCCCGGCTGATGACGGACCGCGGCCGGGACGCCGTGCTCGTCGAGACCGGCGGTCGGATCCGCGGGATCGTCACCGCGACCGACCTGGTCCGCCGCTGGCGGCCCTGAGCAGGGCTCAGGGCGCGCCGAACCCGGCCGCCTCCAGCACCTGCCTGCCCTCGTCACCGGTCACGTAGTCCACCCACTGCTGGGCGAGCTCCTGGTTCTGCGTGTTCCGCAGCACCGTGATCGGGTACTCGTTCACCGCCTGCGCCGCCTGGTCGAAGTCGACGCCCTCGGCCTGCCCGTTCGACGCGGCGACGTCGGTCCGGTAGACCAGTCCGGCGTCGGCGTTGCCGGTGGTGACCTTCTGCAGCACCGACTTGACGTCC
The DNA here is from genome assembly GCF_040659795.1 of Pseudonocardia sp. NPDC049635. Classification (NCBI taxonomy): domain Bacteria; kingdom Bacillati; phylum Actinomycetota; class Actinomycetes; order Pseudonocardiales; family Pseudonocardiaceae; genus Pseudonocardia; species Pseudonocardia sp. NPDC049635. The sequence continues at coordinate 144,649 of NZ_JBFAON010000004.1, read as the reverse complement.
TGCTCCTCGGAGACCGCGGGGATGTCGACGCCGGCGGCCTGCTCGACCCGCTCGGTGGCCGAACCGCACGGCACCTGCGGTGCGCAGACCACCGTGCGCAGGTCCGGGTTCACCAGGTCCTCCAGCGAGGAGACCGACCTCGGGTTGTCCGGTGCGACCGCGATCTGCAGCGTGTTCGTCGCGAAGACCACGGGCTCGCCCGCGGCGTTGCCCGCGTCGGTCACCTTGGTCATGTTGTTCTGGTCGGCCGAGGCGAAGACGTCGGCCGGGGCACCCTGGTTGATCTGCTGCGCCAGAGCGGACGACCCGGCGAAGTTGAAGACGACGTCGGTGCCGGGGTTCGCCGCCTCGAAGCCCTGCTCCAGTTCCTCGAAGGTGCCGGTGAGCGACGCCGCCGCGAACACGGTCAGCGTGCCGCCCTGGGGCTGCTCGCCCGGCTGAGCCTGGTCGCCCCCGGTGTCACCGCCACCGCACCCGGCCAGCACGGCCAGCACGGACGCGGCCAGTGCGGCACCGACGCCGCGGGGAACGGATCTGCTCTTCACGTGGGCTCTCCCGGTGCTCGACGACATGTCCGCAGCGGTAGGTTCCGTATCCGGAGCTGCGGTATCGCGAGGATGATAGGTACGCATCAGCGACATTGCTACTGCGAGATCGACGCAGATCGGAGATCAGCCTGTGCGCCCTCCGGTCGCGGTCGTGGCCGCGATCGGCGGGCGGGATCCGGCACCGGTTCCTACGCTCCGTCCGTGACCCATCACGATCTCGCCGTCGTCGGCACCGGTTCCGGGAACACGATCGTCGACGAGCGGTTCACCGGGCTCGACGTGGTGCACGTCGAGGCCACCCGGTTCGGCGGCACCTGTCTCAACGTCGGCTGCATCCCGACGAAGATGCTCGCCCACACCGCGGACCTCGCCCGGTCGGCGCGCACGGCCGCCCGCTTCGGGGTGGACGCCACGATCGACCGGGTCCGCTGGCGCGACATCGTCGATCGCGTGTACGGCAGGCTCGACCCGATCGGTGACCGGGGCCGCGAGAAGCGCGCCGCGCACGGCACGGTGCACATCGGGCACGCCCGGTTCACCGGGCCGCGCGCGCTGACCGTCGACCTCGCCGACGGCGGCACGACGGCGTTCACCGCCGACCGCGTCGTGCTCGCGACCGGTGGCCGGCCCACGGTGCCGCCGGTGGTCGCCGACTCGGGGGTCCCGTTCGACACCTCCGACACGATCATGCGGATCGAGGAGCTGCCCCGGCGGCTCGCGGTACTCGGCGGCGGTTACATCGCGGCCGAGCTCGCCCACGTGTTCGGCGGTCTCGGCTGCGAGGTCACGATCGTCGAGGTCGCGGACACCCTGCTGGCCGGGATGGACGAGACCGTGGCGCAGCGGTTCACCGGGGCCGTCCGGGAGCGGTTCGACGTCCGCACCGGGGTCGCGGTGCAGCGCGTGACCGGCGGCGCCGGAGAGATCCGGTTGCTCCTCGACGACGGCACGCAGGTCCGCGCCGACCGGCTCCTGGTCGCGGCGGGACGCACCCCCAACGGCGACCGGATGGATCTTCCCGCGGGCGACGTCGCCACCCACGACGACGGCCGGGTCCGCGTCGACCGGTACGGCCGCACCACCGCCGAGGGGGTCTGGGCGCTCGGCGACATCAGCACCGCGCACCCGCTCAAGCACGTCGCGAACCACGAGGCACGGGTCGTCGCGCACAATCTCGCGCACCCGGACGACCTGCGCGCCGTCGACCACGAGCGGGTGCCCGCGGCCGTGTTCGCGAACCCGCAGGTCGGCACCGTCGGGCTGACCGCCCAGCAGTGCCGCGCCGACGGCCTGGCCCACCGGACCGGGTTCCACGAGTACAGCGAGGTCGCCTACGGCTGGGCGATGGAGGAGCGGCGCGGCTTCTGCAAGGTGATCACTGCGCCGGACGGGAGGCTGCTCGGGGCGCACGTACTCGGCCCGCAGGCGTCCGTGCTGGTCCAGCAGCTGGTCCAGGCGATGGCGCTGGGCGTCACCGCGCAGCGGCTCGCCGACGTGCAGTACTGGATCCACCCGGCGCTGTCCGAGGTCGTGGAGAACGCCCTGCGGGACGTTCAGTAGGCCGGCGCCGGTCGCGACGAGAGCTGGGTGACCGCGGCCAGCCCGACCAGCACGGCCAGCACCACGAGCCCGATCACGATCGCCGGGAGTGCTGCCCCGAGCAGCAGCGCCAACGCCGCCGCAACGACCAGGACCCCGGCCGCGAGGTAGCGGCTGCGCCCCGCCGTGCCCGTCCGGCTGCGCAGGTAGATCGTGTTTCCCACCAGGTAGAGCAGTGGTCCGCCGACCGAGGCGAGCACCAGCGCAGGCCCGTTCTCCGGGTGCGTGAGGTGCAGGTCGATCGCCACCGCGAAGAGCACCGCACCGCCGACCATCAGGCCGTGCGCGTAGGCGAACGCCGACCGGGCCGCGCGGGTGCTGCCGTCGCCGTGGCCGGCCGGTGAGTCGTGACCGGCCAGCGCGAAGTACGACCACCACAGCGCGACCAGGCCGGTGAACCCGAGCCCGGCGACCAGCACCGCGAACGGGGTGATCGGTTCCAGCTCCGACAGCGTGAAGCCCATGATCAGGATGGACTCGCCGAGAGCGATGATGAAGACGAGCCGGTTGCGCTCCGCGAGGTGCTCGATGTCGACCGGCCAGCTCCGCATCGGGGCCGCGCCGAGCCCGGGCACCCGGAACTCCAGACGCGGTCCGGCGAGGTCGACCGCTACCGCCAGCCCCCAGACGACCAGCCGGGCGGTCGGCGGCAGCAACGCACCGAGCAGGAACAACGCGCCCGCCACCGAGCTCCACACCAGCAGGTTGCGGTAGTTGCGGGAGAGCACGTGGCCGCGCATCGCGATCCACATGAACAGCGGACGCCCGATCTGGGCCGTCGCATAACAGACGGCGAAGAGCAGGCCGCCGTCACCGAACGCGGTCGGCAGGGCCAGCGCCATCCCCAGCGCGGCCAGCATCAGCAGCGCGTTCAGCAGCCGCACCGACGTCCGCGCCGGATCGAGGTAGTTCATCGCCCAGGCCGAGTAGTTCCACAGCCACCACACCGCGGCGAACAGCAGGGCCGTCTCGACCACCCCGCGCGGGGTGAGGTGGTAGAGCAGCGTGTGCGAGACCTGGATGATCGCGAACACGTAGACGAGGTCGAAGAACAGCTCGATGGGTGCGACCTCGGAGTCCCCGTCGCGCCGCAGCAGGCGTGGTGCCCGGTCCCGGACCGTCATCGGCGGAGGGTACTGCGCGCCGCCCGGCCCTCCTTGCGTTAGGGCCGTTCAGCTCTGTCCGCCCGCTCCCCGCCCGCACTAGCGTCGCGGCGAGCGCCGCAGTGGATCACTGCGTGCAGGAGGAGGAGCACGTCTCATGACGACACCGGTCCCCGGCGATCCGCCGACGGTCCCGTCGGGGCCCGTCGAGTGGGTCGCCGTCGAGTTCGACGGCGACCGGCTGGCCCCCGGCGTCGTGGCGCCGCTGGCGGAGCTCGTCGACGCCGGGACCGTGCGGCTGCTGGACGCCGCCGTCGTGCACAAGGACGCGGCAGGCCTGGTCCGCTCTGCGGAGCTGACCGAGGAGGGCCTCGACTTCGACCAGGTCGACGGCGACGTCCTGGAGCTGCTCTCCGACGACGACCTGGACGGCGTCGCCGCAGAGCTCACGCCGGGCAGCACCACGCTGGTGCTGGTCTGGGAGAGCCTGTGGGCGGCCCGGTTCGCCGGCGCCGTGCGCACCGCGTCCGGACGGCTGATCGCCCACGACCGGATCCCGGCCGAGCGGGTGGCGCGGGCGCTGGCCGCGCTGGACACGGCAGGAGCGCCACGATGAGGTTCGCACGGGGACGGGGCCGCCGCGGCCCGGGGCTGCTCGGCACGGTGGCCCGGACCGCGGTCGTCGCCGGTACGGCGTCCGCGGTGTCCGGCCGGGTCGCCGAGGCCCAGCACGACCGCCGGGTGGCCCAGCAGGAAGCCACCACGCAGGCGGTCCAGCAAGCCGCCCTCCAGCAAGCCGCCGTCCAGCAGGCCGCAGCCCAGCAGGCGGCCGTCCAGCAGGCAGCTCCTCCGCAGGCCGCCGTTCGGCAGCAGGCACCGCCCGCGCCGGTGACCGCGGCCGCTCCGTCGGTCGACGAGCTGCACGCCCAGCTGCTCAAGCTCGGCGAGCTGCGCACCGCCGGTCTGCTGACCGACGAGGAGTTCACCGCCCAGAAGTCCCGGCTGCTGGGCGGGTGAGCACCGTGAACGCATCGCTGCCCGCGCTCACCGTCCCGCCCGCCGATCTCGCACCCGGCGGCTCCGGGGGCGGTCTGCTGCTGCTCCTCGCCGGGCTCGTGCTGTGCTTCGGCGGCGCCCGCTCGATCCTGCTCGCCGCGGGTGCCGCCGGGTTCGGTCTGGCCGGTGGTCTGGCCTCGGCGCTCGGTGGATCGGTCCTGGTCACGGTGTTCGTCGGCGTCGCGGGCGCGGCCGGGGCGATCGCGCTGGTGCGGTTCGCGGCCGGGGCGGCGGTGTTCGTCGTCGGCGGGCTCGCCGGTGGGGCCGCCGTGCTGGGGCTACTGGCGGCGCTGCCCTCGGGCGGAGGGCTGTCCCGGGTGCTCACCCTCGTCGTGGTCGCGGCGGCGGTGCTGGTCGCCGGGCTCGCGATGGTGCGGGCCCGGGACGTCGTGCTGCGGATCGCCACGGCACTCGGCGGCGCCGCACTGATCGTGCGCGGTGCGATCTCGGCCGGGCCGGCGTTCCTGGCCGGGTTGCAGGCACCCGCGACCCCGCTGGAGAGCATCGCGGCGGTCGTCGTGCTGGTGGCGCTGGCCTACGTCGGGTACCGGGTCCAGGGCACGCTGGCACAGCGCCGGACGGCCGCCTGAGGTCCCCGGCGGAACACCGGGGCGTCCCGCGGGGTTGACGAGGGCATGTCGGAGAACCAGGACCCGGTCGTCACGAACGAACCGGCCGAGCACCGCTACGTGATCACCCTCGACGGCGTCCGGGTGGGCCTCACGGCCTACGTGGAGGACGGCGACCGGCGGATCTTCCACCACACCGAGGTCGACGACGCCTACGGCGGCCGCGGCCTGGCCGGGACGCTGGTCCGCAAGGCGCTCACCGACACCCGCGCCGCCGGGAAACGGATCGTCCCGATGTGCCCGTACGTGCGGCGCTGGGTGGGGTCGCACGAGGGCTTCGCCGACGTGCTCGACCCGGTCACACCGGCCGCGATCCGGACCGTCGAGCAGGCCCTGCGGTGACCGGCCGGGTCCTGATCGACAAGCAGTCCCCCGAGGTGTTCGCGGCCATGAAGCAGGTCGTGCGCACCGTGCGCGACGCCGCCGAGGCGGCCGGGATCGACCGGGCGCTGCTGGAGCTGCTCAACGTGCGGGTCTCCCAGATCAACGGCTGCGAGTTCTGCCTGGACGTGCACTGGCGGGCCGCGGTCGCGGCCGGGGTCACCCCGCAGCGGCTCGCACTGCTGCCCGCGTGGCGGGACAGCCGGCTCTACGACGACCGCGAGCGCGCCGCGCTGGAGATCGCCGAGGCGGTCACCCGCACCGCGGGAGCGCACCTCGACGACGAGGCGTACGCCAAGGCCCGGGCCGGTCTCGACGACGACGAGACCGCGGTGCTCGTCTGGGCGTCGATCACGATCAACGCGTTCAACCGGGTCTCGATACTCTCCCGTCACACGGTGCCCGAGCGGGACGCGCAGGGCAGGACCACGGCGGCGGGAGCGCAGCGATGAGCAACGTCGAGGCCGCCCCCCAGGAGGTCGTCTGCGGCGGCGACTCCGCCCGGGCGGAACTGGTCACGCCGCGCGCGGTCCCGCTCGGCGGACCCCGGGCGATGACGGTCCGCCGGACCCTCCCCCGCCGGGCCCGTTCGCTGATCGGAGCCTGGTGCTTCATCGACCACTACGGGCCCGACCAGGTGTCCGCGACCGGCGGGATGGCGGTGCCCGGCCACCCGCACACCGGGCTGCAGACGGTGTCGTGGCTGTTCGAGGGCGAGATCGAGCACCGTGACACCACCGGGGCGCACGCGCTCGTGCGCCCGGGCGAGCTCAACCTGATGACGGCCGGATCGGGCATCGCGCACTCGGAGTTCTCCACCCCCGGCACCCGCACCCTGCACGGGGTGCAGCTGTGGCTGGCGCTGCCGGTGGCGCACCGGGAGACCGCTCCGGCGTTCCGGCACCACGCGCCGTCACCGGTCCGGCACGATGACGCGACGCTGCGGGTGTTCCTCGGCTCGCTGGCCGGGCAGACCTCACCGGTGGAGACGTTCTCGCCGCTGCTGGGTGCGGAGGTCGTTCTCCCGGCGGGCGGCCGGTTCTCGGTCCCGGTGACGTCGTCGTTCGAGCACGGGGTGCTCGTCGACACCGGTTCGGTGGACGTGCGCGACACCGCGGCCGAGTCCGGCGAGCTGGTCTACCTGCCGCCGGGCGCGTCCGAGATCGAGATCCGGGCCGTCAGCGACGGCGAGACCCGCGTGCTGCTGCTCGGCGGGGAGCCGCTCGGCGAGCAGATCGTGATGTGGTGGAACTTCGTCGGCTCCTCGCACGACGAGATCGCCGCCTTCCGCGAGCAGTGGCAGCGCGAACGCGCCGCAGGCGGATCCGCGACGGGCCGGTTCGGCGCCTTCCCGCAGGCGTGGGACTCGACGCTGCCGGCGCCCGAGCTGCCGAACGCCCGGCTCACCCCGCGGGAGTGACCCGGGCCGGTTCCCGCTCCGCCAGCGCGACGAGCATGTCGGCGACCCGGTGCAGGCCGTGCGCGAGGTCCGCCGGCGCCGGCAGGTCCGGTTCGGCCGCCGTCGCCGCCATGCTCGGCAACATCGTCGCGAGCAGCTCGTCGGTGACCCCGCGCCCGGCATCGGTCAGCTCGACGAGCACGACCCGCCGGTTCTCCGGCGGTCGTACCCGCACGACCAGCCCGCGCCGCTCCATCCGGTCGACCAGCGCCGTCACGCTGCCCTGGCTCAGGCCGGTGCGCTCGGCCACCGCACCCGCCCGGACCGGACCGGCCACGGCGAGGTGCGCGAGCGTGACGACCTCCGGGACCCCGAGCCCGAGCCGGGCGCCGACGGCGAGCCGGTAGCGATCGATGCCGTGGGCGAACGCGTGCACTCCGGCGAGCACGGCGCGGGCCTGTTCGGACTCGTCCGGCATGGCGGGAGCCTTCCTCAACGATGTTTCGATCACCGAACACTTTGACGGCCCAAGCCTGCATCTGTCATCGTGGTGCAGATCACATCGATGATCCCACCGTCGACGATGCCGGTGCCTCGCTCCGCTCCCGCCCCCACTGCCGGAGGTTCCGATGACGGCCGCTCCGCGCTCCCCCGGTTCCGACGACGCCGACCACCTCCGGTACGCGCTGCGCCACGTGCTCGCCGGGCTGCCCCTGCCCGCACAGCGCTGGCAGATCCTCACCCACGCCACCGCCTGGGGAGCACCGGCGAGCCTGCGGGCACGCCTGGCCGCGCTGCCCGAGGGCACCTACCGGAGCTACGACGCGATCGTCACCGCGGCGCTGGCCGGGTTGCGCCGCTGACCTGCACAGCCGCGGCAGTACCCAGGGCCGCCGGACGCGGCAGTACCCAGGGCCGCCGGACGCGGCAGTGCCCAGGGCCGCCGGACGCGGCAGTGCCCAGGGCCGCGGCGGGGGCGGGTACGTCAGCCGTGCTCGGCCCGCACGACCGCGACCACCCGGCGCAGCTGCTCCAGCAGCAGTTCCGGGTCCCGCCCGTCCGGCTCGACACTGCCCTCGACCCGGCCGAACTCACCGCTCAGGTCGACGTGCAGCTCGCGGAGCACGTAGCGGCGCGAGCGCAGGGTCACCAGCACCTTGGTCAGCCCGTCGCCGCCATCGGCGACGAGCAGGCTGAACGGATGGGCGTCGCGGCCGGTCCGGCCGGCGGGCGGCGCGGCGCCGGGCGCGGTCTCGACGGAGCCGGCGGTGGGCATTGCGGTCATCACGGATCTCCCGGTTCGGCGGTACGGAGGATCCGGCCAGGTCCGGTGGCGGCACGACGGCACGCGCGCCGGCGACCTGGGTTCAGCCGGCGCGCCGGATAATGATCCGCCCACGCACGTCGACGAGGGTAGCAGCCGGTCAGACCGGGCAGCTGCCGTCGTCGCAGGCGTCGCCGTCGCCACCGACCGGGGTGAGCGGGTGCGCCTGCGCCCAGGCCCGGTCGAGGGCCTGCCCGAACGCCTCCACCGGTTGCGCGCCGGAGATGCCGAACCTGTCGTCGATCACGAAGAAGGGGACGCCGGAGATCCCGTAGCGGCGGGCCAGATCCTGGTCGCCGCGGACGGCGTCGAGGTACCGGTCGGAGTCGAGTACCGCGCGGGCCTCATCCTCGGGCACGCCGGCCGAGGCGGCCAGCCGGACCAGGGTGTCCGGGTCGCCGATCGGCTCGCCCTCGGTGAACGACGCGCGCAGCAACCGGTCCTTCAACGCGCCCTGCAGCGCCGCACCGCCCAGTTCCCGGGCCAGGTGCAGCAGCCGGTGCGCGTCCAGGGTGTTGCCGTGGCGGGCGAGGTCGAACCGGAACTCCAGCCCGTCCTGCGCGGCGGTCGCGGTCACCGCCTCCTGCATCTCACGGGCCCGCTCGATGCTCACGCCGAGCTTGGCGGCCAGCGGCCCGGGGCCACCCGCGCTCTCCCGGGGCGCCTGCGGGTCGAGCTGGAAGCTGCGCCAGCGCACCTCGACATCGTCCCGGTGCGCGAAACCCGCCAGTGCGGTCTCGAAGCGCCGCTTGCCGATCGCGCACCACGGGCACACGACGTCCGACCAGATCTCCACCTTCACGTCCGGGTGAACGCCGCGACCGGGACAGGTGATTCCCGGCCGGGAATCACCGCGTGCGCTTGTCCTGCAGCCGCTGCAGCTTCCCGACCGACCGCTCCAGGGTGTCCGGGTCGACGACCTCGCAGGCGACCGTCACCCCGACGGTCTCCTTGACCGCCCGGACCAGCTCGGCCGCGGCGGGTTCGCGCCGGTCGGCCGGGGCGTCGTGGCGGGCCTCGACCCGCACGGCGAGCGCGTCCATCCGGCCCTCGGTGGTGAGCACCAGCTGGAAGTGCGGCGCCAGCCCGGGGGTGCGCAGCACGACCTCCTCGATCTGGGTCGGGAAGACGTTCACCCCACGCAGGATGATCATGTCGTCGGACCGGCCGGTGATCTTGGCCATCCGCCGCATCGCCGGCCGCGCGGTACCCGGCAGCAGCGTCGTGAGATCCCGGGTGCGGTACCGGATGATCGGCAGGCCCTCCTTGGTCAGCGAGGTGAACAACAGCTCGCCCTCCTCGCCGTCGGGCAGCGGTGTCCCGTCCAGCGGGTCGACGACCTCGGGCAGGAAGTGGTCCTCCCAGATGTGCAGGCCGTCCTTGGTCTCCACGCACTCCTGCGACACGCCCGGCCCCATCACCTCGGACAGGCCGTAGATGTCGACGGCGTGCATGTCCGTCCGGTCCTCGATCTCGACCCGCATCCGCTCGGTCCACGGCTCGGCGCCGAAGATCCCGACCTGCAGGCTCGTCGACCTGGGGTCGACACCCTGGCGCTCGAACTCGTCGAGCAGGGTCAGCATGTAGGACGGCGTCAGCATGATGACCTCGGGCCGGAAGTCCCCGATCAGCTGCACCTGGCGCGGCGTCATCCCGCCGGACACCGGGATCGCCGTCGCGCCGAGCTTCTCGATGCCGTAGTGCGCGCCGAGCCCGCCGGTGAACAGGCCGTAGCCGTAGGCGTTGTGCACCCGGTGGCCGGGCCGCCCGCCCGCGGCCCGGATCGAGCGGGCCATCAGCGTCGCCCAGTTGTCGATGTCGGTCGCGGTGTAGCCGACCACGGTCGGCCGGCCCGTCGTACCCGACGACGCGTGGATCCGCGCGATCCGCTCACGCGGCACCGCGAACATCCCGAACGGGTAGGTCTCGCGCAGATCGGCCTTGGTGGTCATCGGGAACCGCGCGATGTCGGACAGCTCGCGGCAGTCGTCGGGGTGCACACCGTGTGCGTCGAACGTCGCCCGGTAGTGCGGCACGTTGTCGTAGGCGTGCCGCAGCGACCACTGCAGCCGCCGCAGCTGCAGCGCGCGCAGCTCGTCGACCGAGATCCGCTCCTCGGGATCGAGCAGCTCCGGTGGCGGGGCGTCACCGAGGCGACGGGCGGTGGCGGTCACGCCCCCTCCTTCTTCGCGACGAGGGTGAGCACGTCGTAACGGGCGACGGACTCGCCGTCCTGGCGGGTCACGTCGGCGTCCCAGCGGACCTCGCCGTAACCCGCGGAGTCGCGCGGGGTGACCTGCTTGCAGGTCAGCGTCACGGTCAGCTCGTCGTCGAACCGGACCGGGGTGAGGAACCGCAGCCCGTCGACACCGAAGTTCGCCAGTACCGGGCCCGGGTCGGGATCGACGAACAGGCCCGCGGCGAGCGAGACGACCAGGTAGCCGTGGGCCACCCGTTGCCCGAACAGCGGGTTCGCGGCCGCGGCGGCCTCGTCCATGTGCGCGTAGAAGGTGTCCCCGGTGAACTCGGCGAAGTGCTCGACATCGGCCTGGGTGACCCGGCGCGGCCCGGCGACCAGGCAGTCACCGGGGCGGAGTTCCTCGAGGTGCTTGCGGAACGGGTGCACGCCGTCGTCGTGGCGCTGTGCACCGGTGACCCAGCGGCCGGTGACCGCGACGAGCGAGTCGGGATCGGCCTGGACGGCGGTGCGCTGCATGTGGTGCAGCACCCCGCGGATGCCGCCCAGCTCCTCCCCGCCACCGGCCCGGCCGGGCCCGCCGTGCACCAGCTGCGGCAGCGGTGAGCCGTGCCCGGTGGACTCCGTCGCGTCCCGGGCGTTGAGCACGTGCACCCGGCCGTGGAACGGGGCGATACCGAGCACCACCTCGCGGACGAACCCCGGGTCGGCGCTCACCACCGAGCCGGCCAGCGAGCCCTGGCCGCGGGCGGCGTACTCGACGAGCCGGTCGGCCGAGTCGTAGGGCAACACCGTCGCGACCGGGCCGAACGCCTCGATCTCGTGCGGCTCGGCCCGGTCCGGGTCACCGAGGAGCAGCATCGGGGAGACGAACGCGCCCCGGTCGGCGTCGGCCCCGACCACCTCGACGCGATCGGGATCGCCGAACACCAGCCGGCCGGCGTCGCGCAGCGCCTTCACGCTGCGCCGGACCTCCTCGCGCTGGTCCAGGCTCGCCAGCGCCCCCATCCCAACACCGTCGCTCCCGGGTGCCCCGACCACCACCGAGGCCAGCCGCGCCGACACCGCCTCGACGACGGCGTCGACGTGCTCACGGGGCACGAAGGCGCGCCGGATCGCGGTGCACTTCTGGCCGGCCTTGACCGTCATCTCGGTGGTCAGTGCCGTCACGAACAGGTCGAACTCGGTGCTGCCGGGACCGGCGTCCGGGCCGAGCGCGGCCAGGTTCAGCGAGTCGGCCTCGGCCGAGAACCGGACCGCGTTGCGCACGATCACCGGGTGGCTGCGCAGGATCTGCGCGGTCGAGGCCGAGCCGGTGAACGACACCAGGTCCTGACCGGTGAGATGGTCGAAGCAGTCGCCGAGCGACCCGGCGACGAACTGCACGGCACCGTCGGGCAGCAGGCCCGAGCCGACGATCAGCTCGACCAGCTCCGCGGTCAGGAACGCGGTCGGCGAGGCCGGCTTGATCAGCGTCGGGACGCCGGCCAGGAAGGCCGGTGCGAGCTTCTCCAGCGGCCCCCAGACCGGGAAGTTGAACGCGTTGACCTGCACCGCGACCCCGTGGCGCGGGGTGAGCACGTGCTGGCCGAGGAAGGTACCGCCGCGGCCCAGCGGCTCGACGGCCCCCTCGACGACGACGGTGTCGTTGGGCAGCTCCCGCTTGGCCTTCGAGGCGTAGGCGAGCAGCACGCCGATGCCGCCGTCGACGTCGAACCTCGAGTCCCCGGGCGTCGCGCCGGTGCGGGCGGAGACCGCGTACAGCTCCTCGCGGTGCTCGCGCAGGTGCCCGGCCAGTGCCTTGAGCAGCCCCGCACGCTGGTGGAAGGTGAGCTCACGCAGAGCCGGGCCACCGGTCCGGCGGCCGTACTCCAGCGCGGCGGCGAGATCGAGGCCGTCGGCGGAGATCCGGGCGACCTCCTCGCCGGTCACCGCGTCGTGCAGCGGTCGGCCGTCACCGGTCCCGGTCTGCCAGGAGCCCGCGAGGTGGCTGCGGAGCAAGGTCATCGGCGACGCCTCCGGAACTGTCCGTCGTTCGGCCGGCGCTGAACCGACCGTTCGTTCGGCACGGGACGCTAGCACTCCTCGGGCCGCTTGGGGAGCCGTTCGACGGGTCACGGACCGGGACCGATCGTTCGGTCGGCGGCTAGGGTGCTCCCATGGCCGACCCCGCGCAGCCCGCCGTCCTGCTCGCCCGTGACGACACCGATCCCGCCGTCGCGGTGGTCACCCTGAACCGGCCGGCGAAGTACAACGCGCTCACCGTCGAGCTGAAGGAGGCGCTGCTCACCGCCGTCGCCGAGGTCGCCGGCGACGAGTCGGTGCGTGCCGTCGTGATCACCGGTTCCGGGAAGGCGTTCTGCGTCGGGCAGGACCTGGGCGAGCACGCGACGGCCCTGGAGACCGACCCGTCCACCGCGTTCGACACCGTGCGGGAGCACTACAACCCGCTGATCCTGGCCGTCACCGGGACCGCGAAACCGGTGATCGCCGCGATCAACGGTGCCTGCGTCGGCGCCGGTCTCGGCCTGGCGCTGGCCGCCGACCTACGGATCGCCGCCGAGGGCCTGAGCTTCGCCACCGCCTTCACCGGGATCGGGCTGACCGCGGACTCCGGGCTCTCGGCCGGCCTCGCACACGCCGTCGGCGTCTCCCGGGCCACCGAGCTGCTGCTGCTCGGCGAGAAGTTCACCGCCGAGGACGCGCGCAACTGGGGCCTGGTGCGCGACGTGGTGCCCGCCGAGGACGTGCTGCCCGCCGCGCTCGGGCTGGCGCGGCGGCTGGCCGCCGGGCCGACCCGGGCCTACGCCGAGGTGAAGGCCGCGATCCGGTTCGGCGCCGTCAACGAGCTGCCCGCGGTGCTGGAGCACGAGGCCGACGCACAGGTCCGGCTCGCCGCCACCACCGACCACCAGCGCGCGGTCGCGGACTTCCTGGCGAAGAAGACCCCCACCTTCGAGGGGCGATGAGCTCGGCGGTCCGGCGGGCCCGCCGGCCCAGCGGCGGGCGCGACCAGCTGCTCGAGACCGCGGTCGGCGAGTTCATCGCCCGCGGTTACGACGCGACCTCGATGGAGGACCTGTCGCGGGCCGCCGGGATCACGAAGTCGTCGTTCTACCACCACTTCACCGGCAAGGAGGCACTGCTGCGGGCCGCGCTGGAGCGCGCGGTGGACGGCCTGTTCGGGGTGTTGTCGCTGCCCGTCACGCAGACCGGCGGCCCCGCCGAGCGGTTGCGCGCGATCGTCGCCGAGCAGGTGCGGTTACTGATGCGTGAACTGCCCTACGTGACGCTGCTGCTGCGCGTGCGGGGAAACACCGAGACCGAGCGGTGGGCCCTGGATCGGCGACGCGCCTTCGACGCCACGATGACCCGATTGGTCCGGGAGGCGGTCGAAGCGGGTGAGGTCCGCGCCGACGTCGATCCGGCGCTGGCCGCGCGGCTGCTGTCCGGCCTGGTCAACTCGATCGTCGAGTGGTACCGCCCGGACCGGGCCGGCAGCGCGACCCTGCCCGAGGACGTCGTGAACGCCGCCTTCACCGGGATCGTCCCGGCTCCGGCCGACCGGGCGTGACCCGGCGCCGCTCGGCGAGCAGCGGCGCCCAGCACCTCTGGCATCTCTGCGATCGACCGGTCGGCGAGCGCAGCGCCGGGACACCAGGCGTCCCGGCAGCCGCGTTCGGCGGGCGCACCGGCCTCCGGCGCGACCGCTTCGCACCGCACCAGGCAGGCGCGATGACGGCCGGCAGCCCACTCGCCACGCTCGACACGGGGTTGCCACCGGCCGCCCCGGTGGGACAGGGTTCGAGCTGTGACGGAGCGGCGGCGGGCGGCGGTGTGGCAGGCCCGGGCGAACCGGGCCGGTGGGCGGACCACCCGTGCGCTCGACGACGAGATCGCGGCGTTGCTCGACGAGGGCCCCGACCCCGGGTCCGGGCCGGCGGCCCCGGACCTCACGACACCGGGCCCCGTGACGCCGGACCCGGTCACCCCGGAGGGGCCGGACCCGCCCCGGTGACCTCACCGGGACGGGCTGCCGGGACGGGCCGGGCCACCGGGACGGGCCGCGGCCGCCCGGCCGGGGCGACCGGCTCGGTCGTCGCGCGGGCGCTCGGCGTGCTCGACGCGTTCGGCCCCGACCGGCCGGCACTCACCCTGAGCGAGCTGGCCCGGTACGCCGGCATCCCGCTGTCCACCGCACACCGCCTGGTCGGGGACCTCAGCGACTGGGGAGCCCTGGAGCGCGACGAGACCGGCCGCTACCGGATCGGTCTGCGGATGTGGGAGCTCGGCGCGCTCGCCCCGAGGGGCCAGGCGCTGCGCGAGGCCGCGCTGCCGTTCCTGGAGGACCTCTCGCACGTCACCCGGGAGAACGTGCAGCTCGCCGTCCGGGAGGGCACCGAGCTGGTGTTCGTCGAACGGCTCGCCGGGCCCGGGGCGGTACCCGTGCACACCCGGGTGGGTGGCCGGTTCGGGCTCACCGCGACCGGGGTCGGGCTGGTGCTTCTCGCGCACGCACCGCCCGAACTCCAGGAGGAGGTGCTGGCCGGGCACATGGAGCGCTACACCCCGTTCACCGTGACCGACCCGGCCCGGTTGCGGCGGATGCTCGCCGACGTCCGCCGGGACGGCTTCTCGGTCAGCGACCGCCAGGTCACCGAGGACGCGCTGTCCGTCGGCGCCCCCGTCCAGGACGCCCACGGCCGGGTGGTCGCCGCCGTCTCGCTGGTCGTCCGACACGGCGGCGCCGCCCCGCGGGCGCTCGCTCCGCTGGTGCGGACCACCGCCCGCGGGATCGGCCGGGCGCTGACCGACTGACGAACCTTCCATTCGGCGGAAGTGCGTTTCGCCCGGGTCGGCACCCGCCGCATCCTCGGTCGTGCCGAACCGGCACACGACAGACGTCGTCGTGAGCACCGTCCCCGTGACCAGTGGCACGTCACCGCCTACGCCGCCGAGATCGGTCGCAAGCTGTTCTCCCGCACCATCTGCGGTGATCCACTCCGGTTCCCGACCCAGGACGAGACCGGCCTGCTCGATCCGGCCAGGATCCTCGACGCCGCCGGCCCGGTCGGTGCTCGAGGTGCTGGAGGACGGGGGTCTGGTGCTGGACCGCTGAGCAAGGTCAGTCCAGGCCGAACTCGCGGATCTTGCGGTAGAGGGTGGTCCGGCCGATCCCGAGTGCCTGCGCGGCACGGCTGCGGTTGCCGCCCGCGGAGCGCAAGGCGTCGGCGACCGCATCCCGCTCGGCGCTGGCCAGCAGCCCGGCCGGCGAGCGGGACCGGCGCAGCTCCGCGGGAAGGTCACCAGGTGTAACCGTGCCGCCACGGGCCCGGTGGGCGAGGGCGACGACCGTGGTGCGGAGCTCCGCGACGTCGCCGGGCCAGTGCCAGGCGACCAGTGCCTCCCAGGTGGACGGTGAGAACGTGGTCGCCGCCTCGGGTCCACCGAGCCCGGCGAGCACCTCCCGGACCAGCGCCGGGACGTGCTCGCGGCTACGGGCCAGCCCCGGCAGCGCAACGGTCGTCGCGACCTGTCCGACCAACCCTGTGATCGACGTGGGAGCGGCACCCGGGTCGAGAGTGACCACCAGCGGTCCGCCCGTCTCGGCGAGCCGACGTACCTGCCACGACGAAGGGGCCGGCAGCTGCTGCACCCGCCGGAGCAGCACCCCCCGCCCGCTCCGCAGCGCCGCACGGCAGTCGTCCCAGGGAGGGTCGTCGACGGCGTCGATCACCAGCGGGTCGACCGCGCCGAGCCGGGCGAGCACCCGCCGGGCGGTGTGCGCCTTCCCGCTGCCCGGGCCCCCGGCGATCGCCACCCGCTCGCCGAACCCGAGCGCGGTGGAGAGCGCACGGTCGACGTCCGGGTCGACGTGCAGCGGCGGGGTCGCTGCGGCCGGTTCGGCCATGATCGGGGCGGAGCGGTGGCGCTTGCCGGGGAGCAGCCGGACGCTGTAGGCGGTGCGGGCGCCGTGACCGACCTGCTCGACGACGGCGTCGTGCGGGCCGTCCACCAGCGGCACCCGCATCCGCCGGGTCCCGGCCCCACCGTGCTCGACCAGGAACTGCCAGAGCACGGCGTGCAACTCCGGGCCGGTGTGGGCCAGTCCGGCGCTGTTCGCCAGCACCGTGTCCTGGTCGACCACCAGGGCCCCGGCGCCGGTCCGGTCCACCCTCAGGTACGCGTCGACGAGCAGGCGGCGCCGCTCGCCGCCCTCCTCGGCGATCCGCGCCTCGATCTGCCGTCCGATGTCACCGGCCAGGACCGCCATCAGCGGGTGCACGTCGTGCGCCGAGCAGGCGAGCGCGAAGGAGCCCAGAATCCGGCCGGTCCCGGGTTCGACGATCGGTGTGCCGGCGCACGTCAGGTTCTCCAGCAGCGGGTTGTAGTGCTCGGGACCGCGGACCAGCATCGCGCGGCGCTCGACGAGGACCGTGCCGAGACCGTTCGTACCGATCGACCGTTCGGAGAAGTCGAACCCCTCGGCGGCGTTCGCCCGGTCCATCAGCGACCGCTGGCGGCGGACATCGGCATGGCGCACCACGATCCGCCCGGCCGGGTCGGCGAGCACGATCGCCACCGGCACGTCGGCCAGGCTGTCCCGCAGGCGCGCGAGTACCGGCTCGGCGGCCCGGCACAGGACCGGCGCGAGGTCGGCCGGGTCCTCGTAGCGCGTGATGTCCGGTGCGACCGGGACCGCGTCGCCCACGCACCGGCGCCAGCTCCGCTCGATCAGCTGGGGCACGCCGGCACCCCCGGGCGGCACCTGGAGGAGTCCGCCGTCGACGATCGTGTCCCGGGTACGCCGGGTGCGCTCGCGGTCCGCCGTGGTCATCGACGGTTCCCGGCAGGTGTCCTGTCGAAGCATCGTCGCTCCGTCGTCCGTGCCCGGTTCGGGCGCTCCGGCCATGATGTGGGGTCGTCGTCCCACGGTGCCGCACCGGCACCCGTCATGAGAAGGTCCGGCGGCGGGGACCCGGCACCCGCCGCCGGCCGGTCACCCCTCGGTCAGCGTGAAGCCCGGGTACCCCTGGGCCCGCTCGTTCGCCAGCTCGCCGCGGTAGGCACCGATCCCCGCCATGTAGAACATCACCGCCTGCCGTTTACCCGGGATGTTCGCACCGAAGATCCACGAGTCGGCCTTCGGGAACAGCGTCGCGTCGGCGATCTCCCGGCAGGTCCGGTTCCAGCGCTGCTCCGCCTCGGCGGTCGCCTCGATGATCGGTGCGCCGCGCTCGCGGGACTCCGCGACGAGCGCGGCGATCCACTCCACCTGGGACTCGATGCTCGGCGGCAGGTTGGTGAACGGGCCGTTCGGACCGAGGATCATGAACATGTTCGGGAACCCGGTGGTGGTCACACCGAGGTAGCTGCCCGGCGCCTCGGCCCAGTGCTCGGAGATGGTGCGCCCGCCGCGGCCCCGGATGTCCATCCGGACGTAGTTGCCGTCGACGGCGTCGAACCCGGTCGCCAGCACGAGTACCTCCAACTTCTGCAACGAGCCGTCGGCCAGCCGCACGCCGGTCGGCTCCACCGCCACGATCGGATTCTCCGCGACGCTGACCAGCGTCACGTCGTCCCGGTTGAACGTCTCGTAGTAGCCGCTGTTGCACAGCGGCCGTTTGGCGTACAGGTCGGTCGGGGTCAACAACCGGGCCGTCTCCGGGTCCCGGACGATCTCGGCGATCTTGCGCCGGATGAACCGGGCCGCCTCCTCGTTCGCCTGCGCGTCGGTGGCGATGTCGCAGAACGTGCCGAACATGAACCGGAAGCCGTTGCCGATGTCCCAGTTCTCCTGGAACACCCGCTCGCGCTCGGCCGCGGACACGCTCATCGCCGGCACCGTGCTCTCCTCGAACCCGAACGCCACGACCGAGCCGCGGACCTGCTCCCAGATCTCGTCGTAGCGGGCTCGTACGTCGGCCAGGTACTGCTCGTCGACCGGGCCGTTGCCGGAGGGCACGCTGTACTGCGGCGTGCGCTGGAACACGGTCAGGTGTTCGGCCCGTGGCGCGGCAGCGCAGATGAACTGGGTGCCGGTCGAACCGGTGCCGATCACGCCGACCCGGCGACCGTCGATCCGGAGGTCCTCCGGCCAGGCACCGGTGTGTGCCACGACCCCCTCGAACGAGTCGAGGCCGGGCAGGTCCGGAACGTTGACCCGGGACAGCAGCCCGAGTGCGGTGACCACGTAGCGGGCCACGATCGACGCGCCACCGTCGGTTCGCAGTGTCCACAGACCGGTCGCGTCGTCGAAGTGCATCGCCTCGATCCCGGTGTCCAGCCGGATGTCGCGCGCCAGGTCGTGCTTGTCCACGACCGCCCGCAGGTAGCGCAGGATGTCGGGCTGGTCGAGGTAGCGGCTGGAGAAGTCCCACTCCTGCAGCAGCTGCTCGTCGAACGAGTAGCGGTAGACGTAGCTCTCGGTGTCCGACATCGCGCCGGGATACCTGTTCCAGTACCAGGTTCCGCCGATCCCACCGGCGCGGTCCACGCACAGCACCGACAACCCGAGGTCGTCGCGCAGCTTCTTGAGCATGTAGAGCCCGCCGAACCCGGCGCCGATCACGACGGCATCCAGGTCGGGACGCCCCGCGGCGGTCATGCCGCCACCCCGGCGCGGCGCGACCGGTACCACTGCGCGACGGCCGCGAGCTCGGCGTCGGCCTCGCCGCCGCGACCGGCGGCGAACGGGAACACGTGCTGCATCCCCTCGACGACCGAGAGCGTCACGTCCACCCCGGCGAGGCGGGCACGCTCGGTGAAACGGACGGCGTCGTCGAGGAGCGCCTCGGCGCCGCCGGCGTTCACGAACACCGGCGGGAAGCCACCCAGGTCGGCGTGCAGCGGGTTCGCGAGCGGGTTGGCCGGGTCCACCGCCGGACCCTCCCCCGTGTCGCCCAGCACCCCGGCGATCATCCCGGCCAGCAGCGGCACGCTGACCAGCGCATCGGTGGCGGCGTTCGACTCCAGGGTCGCCCCGGTGTTCTGCATGTCCAGCCACGGTGAGAACGCGATCACCGCCCCGGGCAACGGCCCGCCGCGCTCCCGCAGTGCGAGCGGGACCGCGATCGCGAGGTTCCCGCCCGCGGAGTCACCCGCCGTGACGACGTCCGCGGCGGCGATCCCCCGCTGCATCAGGCCGTCGAAGGCGGCCACCCCGTCCTCGACCTGTGCCGGATGGCACTGCTCGGGTGCCCGGCGGTAGTCGAGCACGAACGCGGTCGCGCCGAGCGCCTTCGCGAGGTGCCCGGCGAGTTTGCGGTGGCTCGCGGCGGAGCCGACGGCGAACCCGCCGCCATGGGTGTACAGCACGACCCGTCCGCGGTCCGCCCCCACCGGAAGGGCCCAGATCCCGGGCACCCCGCCGACGACGTCGTCGGCGTAGGTCACCTCGGTGGGTTCGGCGGTCGCCTGGTGCCACTCGTCGAACAGGCTGCGCAGCAACCGGACGTCGAGGTCCGGGCGGTCTGCCATGACGGCGGACCAGTCCGCGTACAGGCTCCGCAGGATCTCGGCCCCGGAGGACGGCGAGTCGCTCATCCGGTACTCCTTCGTCTCGGTCTGCACCCAGACTGTGACCGGCGTCGCACCGTCGGCGGTGTTCCGATCCGGAACAGCGGTGCACGTAGGCTCGGCGGCGTGTTCGTGAAGGTCTGCGGCCTGCGTACCGTCGAGGACGTACGGGTGGCCTGCGCGGCGGGCGCCGACGCCGTCGGTCTCGTCCTGCACCCGGCCAGCCCCCGTCATGTGACGGTCGAGTCGGCCAGGACGCTGGCCGCCGCGGTGCCGGATCCGGTGCTCACGGTGGTGGTCGTCGCCGTGCACGACGCCGCCGACGCCGCCCGGATGACCCGGGAGATCGGCGCGGACGTCCTCCAGCTGCACGGGCGCTACACCGCCGACGACTTCGCGGTCGCGCGGGCGGAGCAGGTCCGGCTGTGGCGGGCCACCTCGCTCGCCGACGATCCCGATCTACGCGTCGGCGCGTTCGGCGAGGAGGCCCTGCTGCTCGACTCCCCGCGGGCCGGGTCCGGTGAGACCTGGGACGTCGAGGCCCTGGAGTCCCGACCGGCCGGCCACTGGTTGCTGGCCGGCGGGCTCGATCCGGACAACGTCGGCGCCGCGGTCCGTCGGGTACGCCCGTGGGGGGTCGACGTGTCCAGCGGTGTCGAGTCCGCCCGTGGGGTGAAGGACCACGCCCGCGTCACCGCCTTCGTCGCCGCCGCGAAGGCGAGCTCGGCCCCGTCGCACCCCTGAGGCACGGTGCACAATGCCGACCGACCGCGGGGCGGCACCGTGGCCGATGAGATCGGCCGCAGCACGGCCGTAGGGTCGGGCGATGGGACAGGACGAGCACCCCGGCTCCACCACCGCCGCCGAGCTGCGTGAACTCTTCGAGGCGTGGCTGGCGGCCATCGCGTCCCGCGACACAGCGCTCATCGCCGGACTGCTCGACCCGTCGTGGGTCTACGTGGACTTCACCGGCCACCTCCACGACCGGACGGACTACCTGCGGATCATCGGCGAGCTGGTCGGTACGGGTCACAGCACCGAGCTGGTCGCGTTCGACGCCCACCACGTCACCTCCGACGTCGCCGTGGCGCACGGCCGCTACACCTCGGTCGGGACGATGACCAACGGCTTCCGAGCCGTGCAGGACAGCCGGTTCACCGGCACCTGGCGGCGCGACACCGAGGGCCGCTGGTGGTGCTGCTCGCACCAGGCCACCAACTTGGGCACTCCGTTCGAGTGATGTCGCCGACGGCGCGCCGATCGGTCGTGCGCGGGGACGCCGCCACGTGGGGCGGGATCGTGGTCGGGGCGGTCCCCGCGGTCGGTGTCCACACCCGCGGCGTGCTCTCGACCGGACGGCCGAGCGCCCACGGGGTGTGGAGCGGCCCCGCCAGCTTCACCGTCTGAACCGGCAGGACCTGAACCGGTCGGCGTGCCCGGGCCCGTCGACCGGCGTGCTGTCCGGATACCCGCCCTGCCGGTTCCCACACACAACGAACCACCCCGGTTCGACGCTAGTACCCCCGGGGGGTATGGTCGGCTGTGCGGACGGAGGAGGTACCCGATGCACGGTTATGCCGACAACAAGGACGCGCACATCAAGCGTATGCGCCGGATCGAGGGCCAGGTCCGGGGGATCGGCAAGATGATCGAGTCGGACAAGTACTGCATCGACGTCCTGACCCAGGTCGCAGCCGTCAACAAGGCGCTGGAGGCCGTCGCGCTCGGCCTGCTCGACGAGCATCTCAAGCACTGCGTCGCCGACGCCGTCGCCGGCGGTGGAGAGCTCGCCGACGAGAAGATCGAGGAGGCCAGCGCCGCCATCGCGCGCCTGGTCCGCTCCTGAACACCCCGCTCCCCGCGGGCACGCACGAGAGGAGAGCCCCATGAGCACCGCCACCTACACCGTCACCGGCATGACCTGCCAGCACTGCGTCAGCTCGGTCACCGAGGAGATCGAGGAGATCGCCGGTGTGACCGGCGTGGCCGTGGACCTCCCGACCGGCGCCGTCACCGTCACCGCCGACGGCGAGATCCCGGCCGACGCCGTCCGCGAGGCCGTCCGCGAAGCGGGTTACGAGGTCACCACAGGGGCCTGACCGGGCCCACCACCACCCGGTGCGGGTCACGGCAGGAGCCGACCACCCGCATCGGGTCCACCGAGGGACCGACCCATGAACACAGCAGTTCGGCTTGCCGTCTACGGAGCGGCCGTCGCCCTGCTCACCCTCGCCGGGTACGCCGCCGGCAGCTCCGCCGGTGCGCCCA
Source organism: Pseudonocardia sp. NPDC049635 (assembly GCF_040659795.1). Taxonomy (NCBI): domain Bacteria; kingdom Bacillati; phylum Actinomycetota; class Actinomycetes; order Pseudonocardiales; family Pseudonocardiaceae; genus Pseudonocardia; species Pseudonocardia sp. NPDC049635. The sequence continues at coordinate 122,626 of NZ_JBFAON010000004.1, read as the reverse complement.
CCGAGCACCCGCGGCTGCCCGCCGAGCACTCCCCGGCGCCCGACCGAACGGTCGACGTGTCGCCCGGCGCGCCGCCTCCACAGCTCCCGACCGCCGGGGTCACGCCGGACCACGGCGGACATCCGCACGGTGGAGAGCAGCCGCAGGGGGGCCCCCGATGACCGCGACGCTGCCCCCCACCGGTACGCCGGTCCAGGAGATCGAGCTCGCCATCGGCGGCATGACCTGCGCGTCCTGCGCCAATCGGGTGGAGCGCAAGCTCAACAAGCTCGACGGCGTCAGCGCCACCGTCAACTACGCCACCGAGCGGGCCAAGGTCACCGCGCCCGACGGGGTCGACACCGGGCGTCTGGTCGCGACCGTCGAGTCCGCCGGGTACAGCGCGACACCGGTCCGTGCGCCGCAGGACCACACCGCAGCCGGCGCCCCGGCTGAGGACCCGGGCAGCGAGGAGGAGACCACCGCGCTGCGCGAGCTGCGGCACCGGTTCGTCGTGTCCGCGCTGCTCTCGCTGCCGGTGGTCGTGCTCGCGATGGCGCCGCCGTTGCAGTTCGTGAACTGGCAGTGGCTGTCGCTGGTGCTCGCCGCACCGGTGTGGGCGTGGGCGGGGGCGCCGTTCCACCGGGCCGCGTGGACGAACCTGCGGCACGGCGCCGCCACGATGGACACCCTGGTCTCGCTGGGCACGACCGCCGCCATGGCCTGGTCGGTCTACGCGTTGTTCTTCGGGACGGCCGGGACCCCGGGCATGGTGCACCCGTTCGAGCTGTCGATCTCGCGCACCGACGGCGCCGGGAACATCTACCTGGAGGTGGTCGCCGGGGTCACCACGTTCCTGCTGGCCGGGCGCTGGTTCGAGATGCGGTCCAAGCGCCGTGCCGGCGCTGCGCTGCGGGCGCTGCTGCAGCTCGGCGCGAAGGACGTGCTGGTGTTGCGGGACGGTGCCGAGGTGCAGATCCCGGTCTCGCAGCTCACCGTCGGCGAGCGGTTCGTGGTCAAGCCCGGCGAGAAGATCGCCACCGACGGCCGGGTCGTCGAGGGCCGCTCCGCGGTGGACGCCTCGATGCTGACCGGCGAGTCGGTGCCGGTCGAGGCGACCGTCGGCGACGCCGTGGTCGGTGCGACCGTGAACGCGGGCGGCCGGCTCGTGGTCGAGGCCACCCGGGTCGGATCGGACACCCAGCTCGCCCAGATGGCGAGGCTGGTCGAGGACGCGCAGAACGGCAAGGCCGCCGTGCAGCGACTGGCCGACCGGATCTCCGGGGTGTTCGTCCCGATCGTGATCGTGGTGGCCGCGGTCACCCTGGGGTTCTGGCTGGGTGCCGGGGCGGGCACGGCGGCGGCGTTCACCGCCGCCGTCGCCGTGCTGATCATCGCCTGTCCCTGCGCGCTCGGGCTCGCCACGCCGACCGCGCTGCTGGTCGGCACCGGCCGCGGTGCCCAGCTGGGCATCCTGATCAAGGGCCCGGAGGTGCTGGAGTCGACCCGCCGGGTCGACACCGTCGTGCTCGACAAGACCGGCACCGTCACCACCGGCCGGATGTCGCTGGCGGGGGTGCACACCGTCGCCGACGTCGACGAGCAGAGCGCACTGCGGTTGGCGGGCGCGCTGGAGCGGGCATCCGAGCACCCGATCGCCGCCGCGATCGCGACGGCCGCCGCGCAGCGCGCCGGTGAGCTGCCCGAGGTCACCGATTTCACCAACCACGAGGGTCTCGGCGTGCAGGGCACCGTCGACGGGCACGCGGTGCTCGTCGGCAGGCCGCGGCTGCTGGAGCAGTGGTCGATGCCGCTGACCGGTGCGCTGGCCGAGGCCGTCGAGACCGAGACGGCCCAGGGCCGGACGGCGGTCGCCGTCGCCTGGGACGGACAGGTCCGCGCGGTTCTCGTCGTCTCCGACACGATCAAGCCGACCTCCGCCGAGGCGATCGCCGAGTTCCGCAGGCTCGGCCTGGTGCCGGTGCTGCTGACCGGTGACAACCACGCCGTCGCCGCGTCCGTCGCGGCGCAGGTGGGGATCGACCCGGAGGTGGTGGTCGCCGACGTGCTGCCGGAGGAGAAGCTGGCCGTCGTCGAGCGGCTGCAGGCCGGCGGCAAGGTCGTCGCGATGGTCGGCGACGGCGTCAACGACGCCGCCGCGCTCGCCCGCGCCGACCTCGGCCTGGCCATGGGCACCGGCACCGACGTGGCGATCGAGGCGTCCGACATCACCCTGGTCCGCGGGGACCTGCGGGCCGCCGCGGACGCGGTACGGCTGTCCCGGCGGACCCTTGGGACGATCAAGGGCAACCTGTTCTGGGCGTTCGCCTACAACACCGCGGCGATCCCGCTGGCCGCGATGGGCCTGCTGAACCCGATGATCGCCGGTGCGGCGATGGCGTTCAGCTCGGCCTGTGTGGTGGCCAACAGCCTGCGTCTGCGCCGCTTCCGGGGCCACGCGGTCTGATCGCGCAGAGAAGGACGAGAGCGTCGTCGACGGGCCGCGGGACGACGCTCGTGTGCCTCTCGGCGGGGATCAACCCTCGGCGAGTGCAGCCAGGCGGTCGACCGACGCGCGGAGCTTCGCCTCCGTGGTGGCGCGGGCGCGGACGAGCCGCTTCTCGTCGGTCAGGTCCGTCCAGTCGTAGGTGTGCCGGACCAGGGTGTGCGAGTCGTCGACCGGGTCGAGCTCCCAGCGCCAGAGATGCCCGGGCGGCGGCGTGCCGGGCTCCGAGGGCCGCCAGGCGATCCGGCGGCCCTCGGTGAACTCGACGACGTGGTTCTCCCGGACGCCGCCCTGAGTGAGCAACGTCGAGAACACCTCCCCCACGCCGCGGACCCGCTGTCCGGGTGCGGCCTCGGCGAGGTTGTCGTTGCCGTCCCACTCCGGCTGGCGGGCCGGGTCGGCGATCAGCTCGAACAGCTGCGCCGCGGGTGCGGCGACGACGCGCTCGGCGGTGACGACGGTCGGGACGGGTTCGGTCATCGGAACAGTCTGCCAGCTCACCGAGGTCCTGCCCTCGACAGAGGCCGAGCTGATCCGGGCCCGCGACGGGCATCGGTGCACCTACGACCGCTGAGGGCGCCGCGACGGCGTCCCCCGCCGAATGCGGCCGCCCGCCGGATCGCGATCGGCCGAACGCGACCCGGCGGGCGGGTGAGGACGGAGTGTCAGGAGGCGGGATCGGCCTGCCCTGCGGCACCGTTGCGGTTGCGGTTGCGCAGCGCGATCGGGACCCCGGCCAGGTCCTCGTCGTTGCAGAGCAGCTTGACCTCGTAGTAGATGCCGTCCGGACTGTCGTCGTAGTCGAGATGGACGCCGATCACGTCGACCGGCTCCCCCAACCACTCCTGGACCTCCCGCAGCCAGTGCGCCGAGCGCTCCAGGGCCGTGGGCAGATCGTCGTCCCGGAATCCCACCGGGCGGAAAGGCACGTCCTGGATCTCGTCGTGGCCGTGTGGCGGGCGGGGCAGGGCCCGTGCCAGTCCGGCGTCGTCGAGGTCCAGTGCGACAGACTTCTCGCTCACCCCACCAGCATGGCGCCGCGGCGGAGACGGTGGCAAGCCGGGGGCCGTCCGGCCGCCCCGAGACCCTCGTCAGTGGGTGGCCGTGGTGACCACCACGGCTGCGCTCGCCGCGGCGATGGCGACCGCCGTGCGGGTCACCGCGTCACCCACCGCACCGGCACCCCAGTTGCCCTCCTCCAGCTCCTTGGCGCGCTGGATCACCGCGCCCGACCACTTCGGACGGGGGTGCAGCGACGGCAACGTCCCGCTCGCCGAGACCAGCGCGATGACGGCGGCGGTGTGCGGGTCGGGCTCGGCACCGCCCTCCAGCACGTCGACGACCCGCTGCCGCAGCGCGGTCTCGTGCTGTGATGCGGTCGAGGGCAGCCGGGTCGTCGGGATCAACCCGAGCACGCGCTTGCGCTCGCGTCGGATGAAGCCCCGTTCCAGGAGCCGCTCGATCAGCGGCTTCCACAGGTCGCCGAGCTCCCCCAGGAGGCTCTGCACGCGGCGCGGCCGCCGGGCGACGACATCATGGGCGTTCTGCAACAGGGGGTCCGGGAGGGGGTCCTCGCCGACCGCGACGATCATCGGTCCGCCGAGCCCGGCGCGGCTCTCGTCGGCCTCGACCCGGCCCAGCAGCGCGAGCTCGACCAGCATGCCGCCGCCCAGCACGTAGGGCAGGGTGCCCGCCCCGGCCGGGGTGCCCGACTCGTCGTCGAGCATCAGCAGCAGCGTGTCCTCGACGATCAGCGTGTCGTCCCGCATGTCCTCCGCCTCCTGGGGCCGCCCGATGCGGCCAGGAACCCAGTCGACACCATGCCGCAGCGGCACGGTCAACCCGCGCACCCCGATCGGGGTGGTCAGAGGCTCGTCCACATCGTCTCGGCGTCGAGCACCCGGTTGCGCCGCAGGGTGAGCACTCGTTCCACCGCGGCCAGTGCCCCGGCGACGAGCAGGGCGGTGTTCAGCCAGCCCGGCAGCGACACCGGCGAGGTGAAGGTGCCGACGAGCTCGGCGACCCGCGGCTGCGACGTCACGAGCTCCAGCGCGTGCGGCGCCGCCAGTACCAGGTTGACGGCGAGCACCAGCACCGCCGTCACCGCGATCGCCCGGCTCACCCCGGGCCGGCGTCCGGCCAGCCGGGCGCGCCGGTGCTCCAGGGTCCCGGGCACCGGGCCGAGCCGGCGCTCGGGCCCGGAGTCGGGGACCAGGTGTATCCGGGTCGTCCCGTACAGGCCGGCGTCGACGTCGATCCGTCCGCCCGGGACCGGGAGGCACCCCGGCAGGTCCGTGGTCGCCACCCGCCGTCCGTCCAGGTAGAGCCGGGCGTCCCAGCCGGCGGCGGTGTCGAACTCGACGGTCCAGGTCGCCGGACGGCCGTCCGGTCCGGGATGTTCGATCTCCTAGAGGAACCGGTGCAGGACCTCGTGGCGCCGCATCGGCCGCAGCCGTCCGCCGTTCACGGTGCAGCCGGCCCCAGCGAGCTGCCGGGCGGCAGCGGCATCGGCGCCAGCCGGTACGCGGGCGGCTCGGTCCCGTGCAGGTGCCGCACCAGGTAGTCCCAGATCCGGCGCTGGACGTGGTGCATCTTCAGCAACAGCGAGTGCTCGCCGCCGGGGACGATCAGCATGTCGACGTCGCGGTCCGCCTCGATCAGCGCGTTCACCAGCCGCAGCGTCTGGTAGGGGTGCACGTTGTCGTCGAGCTCGCCGTGGATCAGCAGCAGCTTGCCGGTCAACCCCGCCGCGATCGCCGGGGTGGAGATCGCCCGCCGGGCCTCGTCGTCCATCTCGCCGTGGTACTGCTCGGCCCACATCGGCAGGTAGAAGCCCGGATCGTGGTTGCCGGCCACGGACACCCCGACCGAGAAGAACTCCGGGTGCGCGAGCAGCGCCCGGGCGGTGGCGTACCCGCCGCCGGAGTGCCCGGTGATCCCGACCCGGCCGGTGTCCAGCCATGGGTACCGGTGCCCGAGCTCGCGGATCGCGGCGATGTGGTCGTCCAGCGCGCCGTCGCCGAGGTCGCCGTAGGAGTGGTCGTGGAACGCCTTGCTGCGCCCCGCGGTGCCGCGCCCGTCCAGGGCGACGACGGCGAACCCGAGCGCGGCGAGCGCCTCCGGCTCCCCGGAGTGCGGCGAGTCGAACCCCGGCCCGGCCCGGTACACCTGCGGCGCACCGTAGATGTGTTCGACGACCGGGTAGCGGCGCTCCGGGTCGAATCCGTGCGGACGCCACAGCAGGCCGTACACCGGGGTCCGCCCGTCCGCGGCGGTCGCCCGGAACCGCTCCGGCGGCGACCAGCCGAGCGCGGTCAGACCGTCGGTGCCGGGTTCCTCCAGCTCGACCAGGACCTGCCCGTCGCCGCCGAGCACCCGAGCGCGCGGCGCCCGGTCCACCGACGACGCCCGGTCCACCAGGTACCCGCCCTCCCGCGGACTGACCGCGTCGTGGTCGAGGTCGTCGTCGGTGAGCCGGGTGAACCCGGTGCCGTCCAGGCCGATCCGGCAGATCTGCCGGACGTAGGGGTCGTCGTCGACGAGCCCGGCGGCGACGAACCACACCTGCCTGCGTTCCTCGTCCACCCACAGCACCGAACGGACCGGCCACTGGCCGGTGGTCACCTGCGAGACCTGCGTGCCGTCGGCCGAGTACAGGTAGAGGTGCCCCCAGCCGTCGCGCTGGGACCACCAGAGGACCTCCCCCGAGTCCAGCACCCGCGCCATCGGCGTCTCGCCGAGCTGCGGGGTCGGGTCGACCCGGGTCGCACCGGTCTCCCGGACCAGGACGGCGGTCTCACCGGTCGCGGGATCGAGCCGGTGCAGCTCCAGCGCGCGTGCGTCGCGCGGCTGGCGCAGGAAATGCACGGCATCGCCCTTCTCGCCGGACCACCAGGCGTAGACGAGCGCCGTCGGGTGCACGACGACGGCAGGCTCGCTCTGCTGCCGGACGATCGTGCGCTGAGCCACGTCGATCACGTTCCAGGTCATCGTCGCCTGGGCCTCGTCACCGGGCATCGGGTAGCGGTAGCGATGCTCGACGGGGCGCCCGCCGCCCGGCGGGGACGACTCGACCAGCACCTGCTCGGGAAGGTCACGCTGGTCGAGTCGGTGCACGAGCAGCCGGGTGGAGTCCGGGGACCAGGTCAGCAGCCCGACCGGCCCCAGCCCGAACGACCGCAGCAGCGCCCGCGAGCTCAGCGGGTCGGGCAGGCTCCCGTAGTCGTGGCCCGGCTCGGCGTCGTCGGTGAGGGCGATCTCGTCGCCGCCGTCCCGGGGTCGTACGTACACGTTCCCGTCCCGGGTGAAGGCGACCCACCTCCCGTCCGGGGAGACGGTCTCACCGGGGGCCGGGGCGTCGTCGTCGACCCGGGTGCACGCACCGGCGCCGTCGGACCACTCCCAGCGTTCGCCGAACGCGGTGAACCGGACGACGTCGTCGTCCCGGCCGGGGAGGTCGAACTCGACCTGCTGCAGCGGCAGAGCGGCCGCTTCCACCGGGTGACCGGACGCGGTGGACAGCGCCGCAGCGAGCCGCTCGTGGTCGAACGCGGGGCGACGGGTGCCCTCGGCCGGGTCGACGAGCACGTGCCGGTCGGAGATCTGGTAGCGGAAGCGGGCCCCGCCGCGCTGCCACTGCGGCCGCACCGCCGGCACCTTCCGCGACCGGTAGGGCAGCAGCATCTGCTCGGCACGCGCGTAGTCGGACTCGGTGAGCCGGGTCATGGATGTCCTCCTCGCTGTGTTCCGTCGTCATGGGGTCACGCCGACGAGACACCCGGCCGCCACGGCACACTCAAGTCGCATGTGACGCGTACCACTCGACGTCCCGGCGTACGCTGCAGTCCGGTCGGGCGTCCGAGTTCGCTGGAGGTGCCGGTGGCACACGTCGCCGCGGTGGAGCGGGAGAAGCAGATCGTCGCAGCGGCGATCCGGGTGCTGAGCCGGGCCGGGGTCGCCGGGGCGACCACCCGTGCCGTCGCGGCCGAGGCAGGCATCCCGCTGGGCACGCTGCACTACGTGTTCCCGTCCAAGGACCGGATGCTGGAGGCCGTCGTCGCCGCGGCCACCGACGAGGTGCTGGAGACCGTACGGGTCGGGATGGAACCGGGCCGCGGGGTGGCCCACGCGCTGCGCCACGGCGTGAGCGTCTTCTGGGACAGACTGGTCGAGGGCCGCACAGGCCTGCAGATCATGCAGTTCGAGCTGGCGATGTACTCGGCGCGACGGGCCGGCACCGCGGGCGGGGACGGCCTGGCCCGCTCCCAGTTCCAGCGGTACACCGCACTGCTCGGTGAGCTGTGCGAGCGGGCCGCCCGCGAGGCCGGTGAGCGCTGCGCGGTCGACGCCGACACCCTGGGCCGACTCGTGCTCGCCGTGCTCGACGGACTGATCGTCCAGTACGTGGCCGAGCCCGACCCCGAGCGGGCCCGCCGGGACCTCGACCGCGCGATGACCATGCTGATCGGGTACGCCGATCCGCGTGCGGTCGGCGGGTCCGCCCCCTCCTGAACCCGGTTGCCGGGTCCCGGTCGCTACCGTAGGGTTGACTCGGTCGGTTGACCGACTCAACCCCGGGGGACTCATGCAGCACGTGGACGTGGTGGTGATCGGTGCCGGGCTGGCCGGTCTGGTGGCCGCGCGGGAACTGCACCGGCGGGGAGCCGACGTGCTCGTCCTGGAGGCGGCCGACCGGGCCGGTGGGCGTGCGCTGTCCGTGACGACCGAGCTCGGATCCCGGGTGGACCTCGGCGGCCAGTGGATCGGACACGACCACCACCGCGTCACCGCGCTGGCTGCCGAGTTCGGCGCGACCGCGTTCCGGATGCGGACCGGAGGCCTGCCCGCGGTGGTCGACCACGGCCGAACGCTCCCGGTGACCGCGCCACCGATGCTGGTCGCCGGGATCGCGCTCGCCGGGATCGAGCTGCTGAGCCGTGCCGGTGTCCCGCGGCGCGTCCACCATCACACCGTGCGGTCGATGCTGGAGCGGGTGCCTGGTCGTACCGCGCGCCGGCTGCTGGAGGTCGCGCTGTGCACCGCGTGGACCGCCGACCCGGACCGGTTCTCGGTCGGCGCGATGGCCCGGATGGTCCGCAGCCAGGGCGGGCTGCGGACCGCCCTGGGTACCCGCGGCGGCGCCCAGGACTCACTGCTCGTCGAGGGGATCGGCACGCTGGTCGACGGCCTGGCCGGCGAGCTCGGGCCGCGGGTACGGCTGGGCGAGCAGGTCGTGTCGGTCGCCGACGACGGGTCGGATGTCATCGTGCGGACCGCCGCCGGCGGCGAGGTACGGGCCGGGCAGGTCGTCGTCACCGCCCCACCGCCGACGGCCGCCCGGATCGCCCTCGACCCGCCGCTCCCGCCGCAGCGGGCCGCGCTGGGGACGGACATGTACATGGGCACGGTGCACAAGGCGATCGCGATCTACGAGCGCCCGTTCTGGCGGGACCACACGAGAGCCGAGCTCCTGGTCCTGGATCCGCCGGGCCGGGCGGTGTTCGACAGCGGACCGCCGGACGGGCCGGGGCACCTGTGCCTGCTCGTCGCCGGTCCCGAGGCGCGGACGATCGACGGGCTGGACCCGGCCGAGCGTCGCGAGCGGTTGCTCGGACCGCTCGCCCCGCAGCTCGGTCCGCAGGTGCGCGAGCCCGCGGACTGGCACGAGAAGTCCTGGCACCTCGACGAGCACGCGGGCGGCGGGTATCTCGCGCACCCGTTGCCCGGCACCACCGACGGATACCCACCCGTCCCGTCCGCACCGGTGGGGAACGTGCACTGGGCGGGCAGCGAGACCTCCACCGAGCATCCCGGCTATCTCGAAGGGGCGATCGCGTCCGGCCTGCGGGTGGCGGACGAGTTGCGCGATCCGCTCCCTGACTGAGCCGCCGGGCCCGGTGTCCGGGCGGCCGGAGGTTCTCACCCCCTGTGCGCCCGAGCGGCCGCCTCGGCCCGCTGGTACAGCTCGGCCGACCTCGCCCCGGGGGCGAGGTTGTCGTTCTCCATCCGGTGCCCGACCGCGCCGTCGAGGGTCTCGCGCAGGACGTCGGCGTGCCCGGCGTGCCGGTGCGTCTCGGCCACCAGGTGCACCAGCACCCGGTGCAGGGTGACCGTGGCCCGCTCGGCGGGCCAGTGCGGGACGGTCCCCTCCGCGTCCAGCCCGAGCGCGGCGACGGTTGCGTCGGAGTGCGCCCACGCTCTGCGGTAGAGGTCGACCACCTCGGCGCGCGACTCGTCGGCTGTCGCGAAGAGGTCGGTCACCGGCTCCGACCAGACCTGCTCCATCCAGGCCGGTGCATCCGGGAACGGACGGCCGAACGTGCTCCCCAGGTACCCGGTCTCGACCAGCGCCAGATGCTTCACCAGCCCCAGCAGGTTGGTCCCGGTCGGGACGAGCGGGCGCCGCACGTCGTACTCGCCGAGCCCGCCGAGCTTCCACAACATCACCTCGCGCCCGGTCTGCAGGTAGCCGCGCAACGTCTCCTTCTCGTCCACCCCCCGGACCCTGCCGGATGATCGCCGTCGTGGTGCACCGGGCCGCGGAGTCCGCGGTCCCGCGTACCGCCGCGGCGATCACCGCTCCGCCGCGGACAACCGGGGCCCGCCCCCCGGTTCGACCAGGCCGGCCCGGCTCGGGCGGCAGGTGTGTGCGGCTCAGAATCGCTCACCCGGTGAGCGAGTCGCCCGCCCGCGTCCACCTCACCGCGCGCGACCTGCCGACATCACCGCCCATCCCGGCGCCGGCTGCCCGGGTGCCCCGGGTTCGTGAACCGCTCACCACGTGAGCAGTTGTTCAGGCCGAGGGTCCGGTGACCGGGCAGCTCGGTGCGGTGGCGAAGCTGTGGATGGGCTACCTCGACGAGTCGGGCCGCGAGTCCCGGCGACGGCCTGGTGGCGACGGCCGTGCGGGTGCCGGCGCTCCTGTTCCGGGCGGAGCTGATCGCTCTGCTGACGGTGCTCGGTGGCTACGTCACGTTCCGATCACCGGTCCGGAACCGGTGACGGATTCGTCCCGGTCCGGCAGGCTGTGCCAGGACCACGACGATGTGGCCACCGGTACCGGAGGGCTCGATGACGAGCGGACGCCCGCGCGACGACTTTCTGCCGACCGACCACGACCGGCAGGGGGTGCAGGCGTCCAACGCCGGCCGGTTCCTGCTGCTGCTGTTCGCCGCGAACACCTTCAACTTCTACGACCGGGCCATTCCGGCGATCGTCGCCGAACCGATCCGGCTCGAATTCGGCCTGTCCGACCTGCAGATCGGCCTGCTGGCGGCGGCGTTCACCGTCGTCTACGCGCTGTTCGGGCTGCCGCTGGGCAGGCTGGCCGACAACCGGTCCCGGGCACGGATCATGGGCTGGGGCATCGTCGCCTGGAGCCTGCTCACCGCGGCCAGCGGCGCCGCCTGGAACTACGTGTCGCTGCTGCTGATGCGGGTCGGGGTGGGCATCGGCGAGGCGAGCTACGCCCCTGCCGCCAACTCGACGATCGCGGACCTCTACCCGGCCGGCAGACGCGCCCGCGCCTTCGGGCTGTTCCAGCTGGGCCTGCCGGTGGGGCTGATCCTCGCCTACTTCTCGGTCGGTGCGATCACCGAGGCGTTCGGCTCGTGGCGGGCCCCGTTCGTACTGGCGGCGATCCCCGGCCTGCTGATCGCGGTCGGCTTCTTCCTGGTCCGCGAGCCGCGCCGGGGCGCATCGGAGACCGTCGCCCCGCCGGCCACCGCGGAGAAGGTCGACCGGCCGTTCCGGCGGATCCTCGCCGTACCGACGATGTGGTGCCTGATCATCGCCGGGATCGGTGCCAACCTGGCGTCCTACTCCGTCAACACCTTCACGGTGCCGCTGTTCCAACGCTACTTCGGCGTGTCGCTGACCACCGCCGCCATGCTGACCGGGGTGGTCGTCGGGATCACCGGGCTGGTCGGACTGCTGGCCGGCGGCTGGGTGTCCGACCGGGCGGCCGGGCGGTCCACCGGCGCCCGGGTCATGGTCGGCGCCGTGGCGACCCTGCTGTCGGTGCCGCTCACCTGGGCCGCCCTGACCCTCGGCCCGGACGCGACCGGGGCGTTCGTGCTGCTGTTCGGCCTCGGCTGGCTGCTGCAGTACCTCTACTACACCTCGGCCTACCCGGCGGTCGCCGACGTCGTCGCTCCTCGGCTGCGATCCACCGCGACGGCCGTCTTCTTCGCCGCCTTCTACCTGCTGGGCGGCGCGGTCGGCCCGGTCATCGCGGGCGCACTGTCGGACTCGTTCGCCGCGGCCGCGCTCGCCGCCGGGGCCGGGGAGGCCGAGGCCGCCGCGACCGGGTTGCGCCAGGCGCTCGCCGTCATCGTCCCGATCTCGATGGCGGTCACCGCGGTCGGCCTGTTCCTGGCGGCGTCGCGGGTGGGCCGGGACAACGCCGCGATGAAGGCCGCCACGGCCGCCGGTTGACGACGGCCGTCGCCGGCCACGGCCCCGGCTCCCGATCATTCCCGACCCCGGGAGTCAAGCCTCCTGTCACAGTGCTTCCGGGAGACTCGTCACAGCGGAGACGCTTCGTAGGAGCAGGTCACCAGGCGTTGAATGGTCCCGGACCGTACGTTTTCAGAACAGTTGCAGCGCTGGTCTCCGGACTAGCGTTCGGTTATGGGGCGTAGGCAATGCCGCTTGCGTCGGAGGGAGAGGCAGCGATGTCCGTGATCGAGCCGGTGACCGCCGGCAATCAGCTCCGCCAGGCCTTCGGTTGTTTCCCGTCGGGTGTGACGGCGGTGTGCGCCGAGGTCGACGGCGTCCCGGTCGGGCTGGCCGCGAGCTCCTTCACCTCGGTGTCCATGGAGCCACCGCTGGTGTCGGTGTGCATGCAGCACAGCTCGACGACCTGGCCGAAGCTGCGCGGGCTCCCGCGCCTCGGGCTGAGCGTTCTCGCCGAGGGGCAGGACGACGCCTGTGCACGGCTGGCCAGCAAGACCGGTGACCGGTTCGCCGGCACCGGCGTCACGGTCGCTCCCGACGGGGCGCTGTTCATCGACGGCGCGACGCTCTGGCTGGACTGCACCGTCCACGCCGAGGTCCCCAGCGGCGACCACGACATCGTCCTGCTGAACGTGCACGGCATCCGGGCCGATCCGGCGACCCCTCCCCTGGTCTTCCACGGCAGCCGGTACCGGCGCCTGGCCGCGATCTGACACCGGAGCCCACCGTGAAGCCGCTCGACAGCGTCCCCTCCCCTGCCGCCCCGCAGGACGCCGATCCGGCCGGGGCCCGCATGCGTGCCGCCCTGGCGGCGATCGCCGCAGGTGAGCCGGTCGTGGTGGTCGACGACGCCGACCGGGAGGACGAGGGCGACCTGATCTTCGCGGCCGCCCTCGCCACCCCGCCGCTGGTCGCCTTCACGGTGCGGCACACCTCCGGGTTCGTCTGCGTCGCCCTTCCCGACGGCGAGTGCGACCGGCTCGACCTCCCCCCGATGCACCATCGCGACGGCGACCGGTTCAGCACCGCCTACCGGGTCACCGTCGACCTGGCAGGCACCGGGACCGGGATCTCCGCGGTCTCGCGGGCCGCGACGATCGCCGCCCTCGCCGCGCCGTCGTCGGTCCCGCGTGACTTCGTCCGTCCCGGGCACGTCGTGCCGCTGCGGGCCCGCCCCGGGGGTGTGCTGACCAGGCCGGGGCACACCGAGTCCGCCGTCGACCTGGCCCGGCTCGCCGGGCTGCCGCCCGCCGGAGCGCTCTGCGAGATCGTCTCGACCGAACGCCCCGGCACGATGGCCCGCGGCGCGGAGCTCGGCCGCTTCGCCGCCGAGCACGGCCTGGTGCTGGTGTCGGTGGACGACATCATCCGGTACCGGCTGCGCACCGAGGCCCAGGTCGAGCGGGTCGTCACCACCGCGCTGCCGACCGAGCACGGTTACTTCCGGGCCGTCGGCTACCGGGGCACCGACGGCGCCGAGCACGTCGCGCTGGTGGCCGGGGAGCTCGAGGACGTCACCGCGGACACCCCCGTGCACGTGCACGTCGAGTGCCTCAGCGGCGACGTGCTGCGGGCGAGTTCCTGCGAGTGCGGTCACTCGCTCACCGCGGCGATGGCCCGGTTCGCCGCCGAGGGCCGCGGGATCGTCACCTACCTGCGCCCGGTGGGCGGCGTGCGGGCCTGCGGGCTGCAGTCCGACCCGGCGGTCACCGGCCGCGACGGCCGGCTCCCGATCGTCGCCGAGTGGATCCTCGCCGACCTGCGGTCGCGGCCCGGGCTCCCCGCCACCACGGGACCGGTGCGCCGGCTCGCCGGCTGACCCTCCCGGGCGGAACCTCTTGACCCTGCCGTTACGGCACGGTGTCGGGTGGTGCCCATGTCCTGGAGCACTCGTGAGGTCGCCGAGCTGGCGGGCATCACCCTGCGGACGGTGCGGCACTACCACCACGTCGGGTTGCTCGCCGAGCCCGAGCGTGGCCCCAACGGCTACAAGCAGTACGGCATCCCCCATCTGATCCGGTTGCTGCGGATCAGGCGGATGGTCGACCGCGGCTTCTCGCTGGCCCGGATCGCCGAGCTGGGTGACGACGACCACCATCCGCAGCAGGCGCTGCGGCACCTCGACTCCGAGCTCGCCGCCACCGTGGAGCAGCTGCAGCGGGTCCGGACGGAGCTGAGCCTGCTCCTGCAGCGCGGTGCGCCGGCCGGGCCGGCGGACGCCGAGCTGTCCGAGGCGGACCGCTCGGTGGTCGGCACCATCTCCCGGGTGCTGGGCCCGCGCGGCCGACGGTTCGCCGACGAGAGCACCGCGCTGCGGGAGCTCCGTGCGGGCCACGACGACGTCGCCGACCGGGTCCAGCGGTTGCTGGACCCGGCGTGAACCCGCGGTTCAGGCGGGTGGGGAGATCCCCGCGTCGTGCACGAGCAGCGCCACCTGCACCCGGTTGTTGAGATCCAGCTTGGTCAGGATCGCGGAGACGTGCGTCTTGACCGTGGCGACGCTGATGTGGTGCCGCGCGGCAATCTCGGCGTTGGACCGCCCGGCGCCCAGCTCCAGCGCGACGGCGCGCTCCCGGTCCGCGAGCAGCCCGAGCCGGTGCCGGGCGGCGTTCCGCGTGCTGTCCTGTGTGGACCCGGCGACGTGGTCGATGAGCCGCCGGGTCACCTCGGGGGAGAGCACGGGGCGGCCCTGTGCGGCGTGCCGGACGGCGAGCACCAGCTCGTCCGGCGGGGTGTCCTTGAGCAGGAACCCGGCGGCACCGGCCCGCAGCGCGCGCAGCACGTGCTCGTCGGCGTCGAAGGTGGTGAGCACGACGACCTGCGGCGCCCCCGGCCTGCGGCGCAACGCCTCGGTCGCGGTGAGCCCGTCGGTGCCCGGCATCCGGATGTCCATCAGCACCACGTGCGGCGCGTGCCGCCCGGCGAGCTCGATCGCCTCGGCACCGTCCCCCGCCTCGGCGACCACCCGCAGGTCGGGCGCACCGCGAAGCATCATGGTGAGTCCGAAGCGGACCACCGGGTCGTCGTCGACGACGAGTACGTCGACGGTCGGGCCGGGCGTGTCGGTCACGCCGGCCACGGTAGCCGCATCCGGACCCGCCAGCCGCCCGACGCGGTCGGGCCGTGGTCGAGCTCGCCGCCGACGAGCGTCGCCCGTTCGGCGAGGCCGCGCAGACCTTCCCCCGCCCCGGCCGGCACCGGCCGTGCAGCCCCCGGCGGTGCGGCGTTCTCCACCTCGGCCTCGAGCCGGACCCCGGGTTCACCCGTGATGCGCACGACGACCGCGGCACCGGGGGCGTGCTTGCGGGCGTTGGTCAGGCCCTCCTGGACGAACCGGTAGAGGGTGCGGCCCGCGGTCGCCGGGACCGGTCGCCCTCCGCTCGTCACCCCGTGCCCGTCGTGCAGCTCGACCGGCGTCCCGGCGCGGACCGTCTCCCCGATCAGCTCGCCGATGTCACCCGCGTCCGGCAGCGGGACCTCACCGACCGGGGCCCGCAGCACACCGATGACCTCACGTAGGTCCTGCAGTGCGCGGTGGGCGTTCTCCCGGATCACGTCCGCCGCCCGGGCCGTCTCCTCCGGTGAGGCGTCCCGGTGGAACGCGAGCGCGCCCGCGTGCACGCTGAGCAGCGACAGGCGGTGCCCCAGGACGTCGTGCATCTCCCGGGCGAGCGTCTCGCGGGCCGCGTGCTGGGCGCGCTCGGAACGCAGCGCGGCCTCGACCTCCGCGGCGGCGGCCCGCTCCCGCAGCGAGTCGATGAGCTCGCGCCTGCTGCGGACCAGCAGGCCCCAGCCCACCACCGCGGCGTGCGCGGTGGCCAGCAGCAGGGCCAGCACCCACGGCGACACCGTCGGCTCCGGGCGCAGCACGAAGTACACGCCCATCGCCAGCAGGCTCGCCACGGCCGTCGCCGCCGCCGTCCGGGCCGAGCAGCGGCTCGCCACGGTGAACACCGCGACCAGGACCGCGACCGACGCCACCTCGGAGAACATGCAGGACACGATCAACCCGGCGGCGACGTGCAGCGGGTACCGCCGCCGCCACCACAGACCGAGACAGCCGAGCACCCCGATCGCGACGTCCGCGTAGAGCAGCGCCGGTGGCACCGCTCCCGGGCCCGCCAGCCGGTTGCCCACGGAGTACAGCCCGCCCGCGGCCGAGAGCGCGATCAGCGCGAGGTCGGTGGCCCGCCGCCGCCAGGCTGCGCGCCGCCCGTCCGGGTCCGGTTGCATGACGCCGAGCCTAGGCACGCGCCGCGCTACGTTCATGGTCCACGTCCTGGGAGTGTGCGTGCCTGCTCCGTGCATCTGAACTCCCAGGACGCGGATCATGAACCCGATGCCAGGGGGGTGCGGGGGGAGAGCGCAGGCCGGTAGGTGAGGTACCGCAGGAGTGCCTCGGCCGGCCCGCGCCGACCGGCCCGCCCCAGGAGGTCGGCGACGACGACGGTGACCACCCAGGTCGCGACGGCGATCGCGGCGGCCTCGGCAGCCCCGAGCCTGCCGCCGAGGCCGAGCAGTGACGGCTCGGTCATGACCAGCCACACCGGCGACTGGGCGATGTAGAAGGTCATCGACCGGCGGCCGCACGCCACCAGCGCGGTCGTCACCCGACCGCGCCGGCTCCCGATCCGGGCGGCGACGAGGGTGAAGGCCGCCATGTACGCGAGGCCGCCCGCGATGCCGGTCGCGGCGAACACCGCGGTCGCGGCGACACCCGTCGCGGTGCTGCCCGGGCTCCACAGACCGACCGCCTGGAGCGCGACCGGCTGTGCCCCCAGCACGGCGACCGGGAACCCGATCAGCGCGACGCGGCGCAGCAGCGGTGCCCGGTCCGGGTCCTCCAGCAGTCGCCTCCGGCCTGCCCACACCCCGAGCAGCACCGACGGTGCGACCGCGAGCGCGGCGATCGGCAGCGTCGGCAGCGCCATGGCACGCAACGCCGCGCTGTCGAGCAGCGTGGGTCCGACCGGCAGCGGTGCGTCGGGACCGACCCCCACCTGGAGGAGGGCGACGGCGGCCACACCGACCACGAGGCCGACCGCGGTGACCATCCACAGCCGACGGCCGGGCCAGGTCACCGCCCCGGCGAACATCACGGCGAACGCACCGTAGGCACCGATGACGTCCCCGCTGTAGAGCAGCACGAGGTGCGCGACGCCGAACACGACCAGCCAGGCGCCACGCCGTCGGATCAACCGCCGGGCGTGCACCGGGTCGGTGCCCGGGCCGGTGAGACGACGGGTCATCTGCACCAGCCCGTAACCGAACAGCAGCCCGAACAGCGGTGCGGCCCGCCCGTCCACGAACGACGTCAGCAGCCATTGCACCGCGACGTCGAGGCCGCTGCCACCGGCCGGGCTGTGCAGCAGGTTCCCCCCGGGGTGCAGCATCCGGGAGTGGGCCAGCGCGATCAGCAGCAGCATCAGCCCCCGCGCGAGGTCCGGGGCGAGCAGTCGTTCCGAGTTCGGTGTCGGCGCGGCCCCGCCGCGGGATGGTGACATGGGCGTCACGGTAGGAGCGACGACCAGTGCTCCGGATCGGCCGGGCGGCCCACGTCCTCCGACCGAAGTCGGACCCGGTGCGCACCGTCGGACGGAGTCCGCCGGGGGGCTCCGGCCCGGTCAGCCGGCAGGCCCGCCGCGGTCGCCCTGGTCGGGGCGCAGCGCGGCGACCGGCGGGGCGGGGTGGATCTGCGGGCCGGTGATCGCACACTGCGCGTAGGAGTCGGGCCGGATGCGGGTGTCCGTTTCCGTCCGGCCCGGCCCCGCGGTGGGACGTCGGACGAACACCACCGCCAGGACGGCCGCGAGCACCATCAGGGCGGCGCTGATCAGCATCGCCGTCCGGAAGCCGGCACCGAACGCGACCGGATCGGTGTAGTCCTCCCCGGTGATCCCGGCGGCGACCGGGATCACGGCGACCGCCAGCAGACCGGCCGCCCGCGCGACCGCGTTGTTGACCCCGGACGCGACGCCCGCGTGCCGGTCCGACGCCGAGTCCAGCACCGTCGACGTCAGCGGCGCCACCACCAGGGTCAACCCGCAGCCGAACACGACCACCGGCACCGCCACGTCCACGCCGAAGGACGCGCCCGGCCCGATCCGGGCCATCAGCAGCAGACCGACGGCGGCGAGCAGGGTTCCCCCGCGATCGGGATCCGCGGCCCGATGCGCTGGCCGAGCCGCCCGGCACCGGCCGAGAAGACGAGCATCAGCAGGGTCACCGGTAGCAGCGCCGCGCCGGCCTGCAACGGGGAGAACCCGACGACCACCTGGAGATGCAGCACCAGGAGCACGAACAGTCCTCCGAGCGCGGCGTAGACCATCAGGGTCACCGCGTTCGCCGCGCTGAACTGCGGGTTCCGGAACAGGGCCATCGGGACGAGCGGATGGGTCGAACGTCGCTCGACCAGCACGAACCCGGCCAGGGCCAGCACACCGGCCACGCCGACCGTGGTCACCACCGCGTCCACGCCCTGTTCACCGGCCGAGGTCAGCGCCCAGGTCAGCCCGGCCAGTCCGGTCACGGCCAGCACCGTGCCGGCGACGTCGAGGCGCGGCGCGGCCTGCGGGTCGCGGGACTCCGGCACGTGCCGTGCGGCCACGACGACGATGACCACGGCGACCGGCAGGTTCACCAGGAACACCGCCCGCCAGCTCCACTCGACGAGCCAGCCACCGAGGAACGGGCCCACCGCGCCCGCGATGCCGCCGAGGCCGGACCACGCGCCGACCGCCGCGGCCCGGTCCGTTCCGCGGAACGAGGCCGAGATGATCGCGAGGCTGCCGGGGGTCAGCAGCGCCCCGCCGACACCCTGCAGCGCCCGCGCCGCGATCAGCATCTCGATGTTCTGCGCGACCCCGCACAGCAGCGACGCCACCGCGAACCAGACGACCCCGACCACGAACACCCGGCGCCGCCCGAACCGGTCCCCCAGCGAACCGCCGAGCAGGATCAGCGACGCCAGCGTGAGCGTGTAGGCGTTGACCGTCCACTGCAGACCGGAGAAGCCGGTGTCGAACTCGGCGCCGATCCGGCCCAGCGCGACGTTCACCACGGTGGCGTCGAGCATCGCCAGACCGGACCCGAGCACGGTGGTGAACAGCACCCAGCGCCCGCGCGAGGTCCCCATCCGCAGGTCGGACCCGCTCAACTCGATCTCCTCCTCGGCCGTCGCACGCCGGACACACGGTGGCACCGGTGGCCCGCCACCGCGACCGGGAACCCGGCCGTGGTCAGTCGGTGACCCTGCTCGCCGCCCGGTACTCCAGCCCGGCGAACTCCGGGTGGCGGGCCAGCCAGCCGGCGATGAACGGGCAGACGGCGAGCACCCGGAGCCCGTCGGCCTCGACCGATGCGATCCCTTCGCGGGCGAGCGCCGAGCCCACCCCCTTCCCCTCGAAGGCGGGATCGACCTCGGTGTGCACGAAGGCCACCAACTCCGATGTACGTGTGTACTGGGCGAAGCCGGCCAGCGTCTCGCCCTCGTGGGCCTCGAATCGACTTGCGGAACGGTTGTCGGTCACGACGATCATGTGACCTCCTCTCTGGGTCGTCCGCCGGGTCAGCGGTACTCGGGGTTGGCGGCGTCCGGATGGGTCCCGGCGTCCCACGCGGTGCGCTGGTGGCCGTATGCGGGGAAACCCCCGGCGGCCCGGATCATCGACGCGGTGTGCAGCAGGTTGTACGTCATGAACGCGAGGTTGCGGTTGGTGAAGTCGTTCTCCGGCCCGCCGGACCCCTCGTCGAGGTAGGACGGGCCGGGGCCCACCTCGCCCAGCCATCCCGCGTCGGCCTGCGGCGGGATGGTGAACCCGATGTGCTGCAGGCTGTAGAGGATGCTCATCGAGCAGTGCTTGAGGCCGTCCTCGTTGCCGGTGAGCAGGCATCCGCCTACGCGCCCGTAGTAGGCGTACTGGCCGTGCTCGTTGAGAACGCCCGAGTAGCCGTAGAGCCGCTCGATCACCCGGCGGGTCACCGAGCTGTTGTCACCGAGCCAGATCGGCCCGCCGATCACCAGGATGTCGGCGGCGAGGACGCGGACCAGCAGCGCGGGCCACTCGTCGCGGTCCCAGCCGAACTCGGTCATGTCCGGGCGGACGCCGGTGGCGATGTCGTGGTCGACGGCACGGATCTGGTCCACCGAGACGCCGTTCGCCTCCATGATCGCCACGCTGCGGTCGGTCACGCCCTGGGTGTGGCTGCGGTCCGGCGAACGGTTGAGGGTGCAGTTGATGTACATCGCGCGCAGCCCGGTGAAGTCGGGCGTCGCGCTCGGAGCAGCGGTGGCGGGCGGGGAGGTACTCACGCCTCGAGTGTCGCCGCACCCGGCCCCGGCCGAATCGGTCGGCCGATCGGTCGGTTCCCCCGCTCCGGCGCACCGACGGGCCGGGCGGCCGCGCGCACCTCGCGCCTCGGGCGGGGTCCGACGGCGCGCCGCCACGACGGCCGTTCACCGTCAGCCCGAGATGACGGTCCCGACGTGCCGGCCCGCGAGGGCGGCGGTGAGATTGCCCGATGCCGTGCCGTCGATCACCTGGACGGACCGCACGTGCTTGGTCCGCTGCAGCGTCGCCAACGCCTCCCGGTCGATCGGCAGCTCCGCCGCCGCTCCCCCGAGCAGCTCGGCCGCCCCGACCGCACCACCCGGGCCGGACCGCTCGCCGGCACGCACGTAGGTCAGTGACGCCGCACCCCACGCGTCGGCCAGCAACAGCGCCCCGGTGTCAGTGCGGTGCGGCGGGAGCTTCCCGGTACCGGCCGGGAACTCGTGCACCCCGAACGGCGGCCACCCGTTGGTGACCACCGCGTTCGACGCCGCCAGGTGCACCGGCAGCTGGTGCGCGACCGTGTCGTGCCCCAGGTAGGCCACCCCCCGGTCGGCCAGCAGCGCCGCCACCAGATGCCCGTTCTGCTCCGCCTCCCGCCCGGCCAGCTCCGCCAACGCCCCGGTCGGCAGGCCCAGGTCCAACCCGACCCCGAGCACGTGCCGCGCCCGCACCCCGGCCCCGGTGCAGATCAGCAGCGGATCACCGTCGAGGGCCGCGCGGATCTCCGCCACCAACGGCAACAGCACGTCCCGGCCACGGTCGATCACCGAACGCCCGCCGAGCACGACGACCCGCAACCTCGGCAGCATCCGCACCACCGGCCGGCGCTGGTCGACCGGACGGACCCGGTCGCGGTCGAGCAGGGTCTGACGGGCCAGGGCCGACTCGACGTCCTTCGGGTACGTACCGCTCATCGCGCACCTCCGGCGGTGATGATCGTGCCGACGTGCTCGCCGGCCAACGCGCGGGTCAGGTTGCCCGGCTTGAGCCCGTTGACGACCTGCACACTGCGGACGTGGCGGGCCCGGCGCATCAGCTCCAGCACCGGACGCTCGACGATCAGGTCCGGCAGATCCAGCTCCACCAGCTCCTCGACCGTGATCTCCGGGATCAACCTTGCCGACCGGTCGGTCTTCGGGTTCGCCGTGTACAGACCGTCCTCGTCCTTCACGAAGATCATGTTGCGGCAGCCGTAGGTCTCGGCGACCAGGTAACAGCCCGCATCCGTGCGGTACGGCGGGATGACCCCCTCCTCGGGCAACGGCTGCCACATCGCGTACGGCGGCATCCCCGCGAAGACCGCTGCCCGCGACTCCGACAGGTACAACGGCAACGCCTCGAACCCGCCACCGGAGACCACCGGCACGCCGTGGCGGGCCAACAGGTAACCCAGCATCGTGGCGTTCTGACCGGCCACGGCGTTACCCACCGAGCTGAGCACACCGGTCGGCAGACCCAGCTCCGCAGCCAGCGCGTACGCGTGCCGGGCCCGCGTCCCGCCCCCGGTCCCGATCAGCAACCGGTGTGTCCGCCGGGCCTCCAGCAGCTCCTCCACCAGCGGGAACACCGCTGCCCGACCGCGATCGACGAAGCTCTGCCCACCCACCTTGATCACCGACACGTCAGGCAGCACAGGGGTGTCGGGGGTCCGTTCCGTGGCCGCCGCCAGCTCCGGGTCGTCCAACGATCGGGACAGCAGCAGCGACTCGAGATCGGCCGCACTCGCGGCGTCGGGCATCGTGGTCTCCTTCGGGTGCGGCTCCGTCCGTGTCGCGCCGCGGCGGCGTGGCGAGCACGGTTCGCAGGCGAAGGTACTGGTTCGGGCCGGGGCGCGCCCGACCCGCCGACGCCGTCGAGGCGGCCCCCGGTCGGAGGCCGCCTCGACGAGCGCGGTCGGTCGTCAGTGCCGCAGACCGTTCTTGCGCAACAGCGGCATGACCTCCTCACCGAACGCCTTGAGCTCCGGTGCGTAGTCGTGGAACCCGAAGATCGCACCACCCATGCCGGCCTCGGACAGCTCCGCGAACTGCTCCGCGACCTGCTCCGGGGTGCCGACCAGGTTCGGGCCGCCCCATCCGGCGATGAACCGCTCCTGGTACTTCTCGATCTGGGTGCCGAACGATCCCGACTGGATGCCCAGCACGTCCATCACGTTCTTCGCCCCGGCCCAGTCGCCGTTGTCGATGATCGCCTGCTGGGCGGCCTTGGCCTCCTTCTCGGTCTCCCGGCAGATCACCAGGCAGTAGGTCCAGACGTCGATGTCGCGCTGGTAGGTGTCGTTCGCCAGACGCTTGATGCCACGGATGTACTCCGGTGCTTCCTCGGTCGGCAGCGCGATCAGGTTGATGTCGACGTTGCGGGCGGAGAACTCCTGGCCGCGCGGCGAGGCACCGGCGTTGAGCAGCGCAGGACGCGGCGCCTGGATCGGCTTGGGGTAGGCGTGCGCGCCCTTCGACTGGAAGAACCTGCCCTCGTGGTCGAACGAGCCCTTCTCGTTCCACAGCTTCATCGCGAACTCGAGCCATTCCTGGCCGTACTCGTAGCGCTCGTCGTGTTCGAGCTGCTTGCGACCGAACAACTCCATCTCGGGGGTGAACCAGCCCATCACCAGGTTCATCCCGAAGCGCCCGTTCGAGATGTGGTCGATGGTGGTGGCCATCTTCGCCGCGACGATCGGGTGGACGGTCGGTACGTGCGTGGTGGTGAAGATGCCGATGTTCTCGGTGGCCTGTGCGAGACCGGCCGCCCAGGTGTAGGTCTCGAAGCAGACACCGTTGAAGTTGGTCTCTCCACCGAACCCGGTCCAGCGTCCGACCGGGACGAACGCCTCCATCCCGAGCTGGTCCGCGGTGCGGGCGATCTCGAGCTGCTGGTCCCAGGTGACCCGGAAACCGGTCGGCTCGTGGCTCATGACCACGCCGCCGCTGCAGTTGGCGGCGAAGATGCCGAGCTTCAGCTTCTGGTCGTTGAAGACCGGGTTGTCGTTGACCGACTTGTAGTGGCCGAGCAAGCCGTCCGCCTCGTGCATGGTGTAGGTCACAGCAGTCCTCCGTCGTCGATGAGCAGGGATCGCAGGCCGGGCGTGCTGGGGCGCCGGCCGATCGCTGTGCTGAGGAACGTAGGTAGCGCCGCGGAACCCGGACTATCCGCGCACCGACCGTCGCTGTCCGGAAAGCGACCGGCCGGGGACCGGCCGGCGGCGGGGCGGTTCACGGAGGCGCGGGTCGTTCCGCGGATAGCGGGCGCCGTCCACCGGCTCCTACCGTGAGGCGGCTCCGAGCGGAACTGCCACCGGAGGTGGGTATGGAGTCGAGGGCGACCGAACCGCTGGCGGGTCTGCCGGTGCTGCGGACCGAGGATCCCGACGCCGCCGAGCAGACCGTGTCCCGTGCCTACGTGCCGCACCGGTTGCGCGCGAGCGGCCGGCTCGACGCCCGGCTCAACCTGACCAGCTCGCCCCGCCTCACCTTCGGGTATCTGGCCTACGGCGGTGACGTCGAGCTCGTCGTCCCACCGATGGTCGAGTGCTACCACCTGAACCTGACCGTCCGGGGCCGCACCCGGGTCCGTCAGGCGGGTTCCCTGGTGGTCACCGCGGCCGCGGTGAGCGGGGTGCTGTTGGGCCCGCGGCACGAGGCGAACCTGGAGTGGTCGGCGGACGCCGGGCAGTTCGCGGTGAAGATCCCGGTCGCGTCCCTGCAGGCCCATCTGTCGAGCCTGTTGAACGAACCGGTCGCGCCACCGGAGTTCGGCCTGGGCGTGAGCCTCACCTCCGACGTCGGCCGAGGGATGTTGGGGGCGGCGTCGTTCCTGGCCGTCCAGTTCGGTGCCGGAGACGTCGCCGAGCTCGTCCGCGACCAGCTCGAGTCGTACCTGCTGACCCAGGTGCTGGTGGCCACCGACCACGCGGACACGGCCCGGTTGCGCGGCGGCGCCACCGCGGGCCGGTGCGCCGTGGCAGGCGTCCTGGACTACATCGAGTCCTACCCGGAGCGGGCGCTGGGCATCGCCGAGCTCGCGGTCGTCGCCGACACGTCCGCCGCCGCGTTGCAGGCCGCCTTCGAGCACGAGCTGGGCATGACCGCCGAGCAGTACGTGCGCGGGGTGCGGCTCGCCAGGGCGCACGCCGATCTGGTGCGGGCCGGGCCGGACGACTCGGTGGACGCGGTGGCCGGCCGGTGGGGGTTCGGCAGCACCCGGCGCTTCCGCGACGAGTACCGAACCCGGTACGGACGCGGCCCGGACACCACCCTGGGTTCCCGTGGTGGTCGAGGCCGGTCGGGGTCGCGCAACGGACATCGTCCGGCCGTCAGCGGATAGCCGGGCCCCGGGCCCGCTCATAGCGTCGGGTGCGGCTCCACACGTACGTCGAGGAGGACGATCGATGGCTGATCTCGAACGGTTCAAGCTGGTGATCGGCGGACGGTCCGTCGACGCGGCCTCGGGGGCGACCTTCGAGTCGCAGAACCCGTACACCGGCCGCCCCTGGGCGGTACTGGCCGACGGCAGCCCCGAGGACGTCGACACCGCCGTCACCGCGGCCCGCGCGGCGCTCGACGGTGAATGGGGCGCCATGACCGGTTTCGTCCGCGCCCAGCTCCTGCGCCGGCTCGGCGACCTGATCACGGAGAACGCCGAGCGGCTGGCCCGCCTGGAGGTCAACGACTCCGGCAAGCTCTACCGCGAGATGATCGGCCAGGCCAACGGCCTGGGCTCCTGGTACCACTACTACGCCGGGATCGCCGACAAGCTCGAGGGCCGCCAGATCCCGTCCCCCAACCCGAACTACCTCGTCTACACCCGCAGGGAGCCGATCGGGGTGGTCGCGGCGATCACCCCGTGGAACTCGCCCCTGCTGCTGTTGACCTGGAAGCTCGCCCCCGCGCTGGCCGCGGGCT
This sequence comes from Pseudonocardia sp. NPDC049635, assembly GCF_040659795.1. Classification (NCBI taxonomy): domain Bacteria; kingdom Bacillati; phylum Actinomycetota; class Actinomycetes; order Pseudonocardiales; family Pseudonocardiaceae; genus Pseudonocardia; species Pseudonocardia sp. NPDC049635. Next base: position 97,454 of record NZ_JBFAON010000004.1, on the reverse strand, counting down.
GCACCATGGTGGTCAAGCCCTCCGAGCACGCCCCGGCCTCGACCACCGTGCTGGCCGAGCTGTTCGCCGAGGCGGGCTTCCCGCCCGGTGTGATCAACGTCGTCACCAGCCGGTCCCCCGAGGTCGGTGCCGCGCTGGCCGGGCATCCCGGAGTGGACAAGGTCGCCTTCACCGGTGCCACCTCGACCGGCCGGCACGTCGCGCACGCCGCGGCCGAGAACCTCAACCCGGTGACCCTCGAACTCGGCGGGAAGTCCCCGCAGATCGTGTTCGGTGACGCCGATCTCGCCGCGGCGGCCAACGGCGTGATCTCCGGTGTCTTCGCCGCCACCGGTCAGACCTGCATGGCCGGCTCCCGGGTGATCGTGCACGAGTCCGTGCACGACGAGCTCGTGCGGCTGGTGGCCGAACGGGCGGCCACCATCAAGCTCGGCGACCCGCTGGACCCGGCCACCGAGATGGGGCCGGTCGCGAACGCCCCCCAGTACGACAAGGTGCTGCACTACCTGAAGACCGCGCAGGACGAGGGTGCCACCGTCGCCTACGGCGGCGCCGCCGACTCCGATCTCGGCGGTCTGTTCGTCAAGCCCACGCTGCTCACCGGGGTGGGCCCGGACTCCACGATCGTCCGCGAGGAGGTCTTCGGCCCGGTCGCGGCCGCGTACACCTTCGCCGACGAGGACGAGGCGATCGCGCTCGCCAACGACACCCCGTTCGGGCTCGCCGGCGCGGTGTGGACCAAGGACGTGCACCGCGCACACCGGGTCGCGGCCAAGGTGCGGGCCGGCACGGTGTGGATCAACGCCTACCGCGTCGTGGCGCCCAGCGTCCCCTTCGGTGGCTACGGGCTGTCCGGGATCGGCCGGGAGAACGGCGTCGACGCCGTCACCGCCTACACCGAGAACAAGTCCGTCTGGGTGGAGCTCACCGGTGGCACCCGTGACCCGTTCACCCTCGGCTGACGCTCCCGGCGCGCCCCGACAACCACTGGAGCTGACGATGACGCACTCCGGCCCGCCCCTGCCGGCCGCGGTCTCCCTGCCCGGCACGCTCGCGGTCCAGCAGGCGGTGGCCGCGCTGGCGGCCGGTCGCATGGTGATCGTGACCGACGACGCCGACCGGGAGGACGAGGGTGATCTCGTGCTGCCCGCCGCGACGGCGACCACCGAGCAGATCGCCTTCATGGTCCGGCACAGCACGGGGATCATCTGTGCACCGATGCCGGGCGAGCGGGTCGACGCGCTCGGTCTCCCCCAGATGGTCACCGACAACGGCGATGCACACGGCACGGCGTTCACCGTGACGGTGGACCACGTCGACGCCGGCACCGGCGTCTCGGCGGACGACCGTGCCCGGACCCTGCGGGCACTGGCCGATCCGGCGACCCGGCCCACGGACCTGCGCCGTCCGGGGCACGTCTTCCCGTTGCGCGCCCGCGACGGCGGCGTGGTCGTGCGGGCCGGACACACCGAGGCCGCGGTGGACCTGCTACGGATGGCCGGCGCGGAGCCGGTGGGCGTGATCGGGGAGATCGTGGCCCCCGACGGGTCGATGGCCCGGGGTGCGGTGCTGCGTGCCTTCGCCGCCGAGCACGACCTGCCGATGCTGGCCATCGCCGACCTGGTCCGCTACCGGAGGGCCACCGAGCGGTTCGTCGAGCACGTGGCCACCTCGACCATGCCGACCGAGTTCGGCGAGTTCCGGGCGGTCGCCTACCGCTCCCTGGTCGACGGCGTCGAGCACCTCGCACTGCTGCACGGTGACGCCGCCGCGGCGAGCCGCTCGGCCAGGGGTGCGCTGGTGCGGGTGCACAGCGAGTGCCTGACCGGCGACATCATCGGGTCGCTGCGGTGTGACTGCGGCGCCCAGCTCGAGCAGGCCATGCGGGCGATCACCACCGAAGGTGCCGGCGCGGTGGTCTACCTGCGCGGCCACGAGGGACGCGGGATCGGTCTCGCACACAAGATCCGGGCCTACGCGCTGCAGGAGACCGGTCTGGACACCGTCGACGCGAACACCGTCCAGGGGCTGCCGGTGGACTCCCGTTCCTACGGGGTCGGTGCGCAGATCCTCGCCGACCTCGGCATCACCCGGCTGCGGCTGATCACCAACAACCCCGCCAAGTACGGCGGCCTGGACGGTTACGGGCTGGAGATCCTCGGCCGGGTCGGGCTGCCCAGCGCGACCGGCCCGCACAACGTGCGCTACCTGCGCGCCAAGCAGGAGCGGATGGGGCACCTGATCGCGATCGAGGAGAGCTCCGGCTGACCGCACCCCGGCGGCGGCCCCGGTCCGGTCCGAGCGACCGGGCCGGGGCTCAGCCGGTGAGGTCCGGGTTCACCTCACGAACGCCGTAGGCTCCCCGGTGGTAGAGCAGCGGCGTCCGGCTCTCGTCGGCGCCCAGGTCATGCACCCGGCCGACGACGATCGTGTGGTCACCGCCCGGGTACTCGTGCTCGATCGTGCAGTCGATCCACGCCACCACCCCGTCGAGCACCGGCGCACCGGACGGGGCCGGGCTCCAGGACACCCCGGCGAACTTGTCCGTCCCGGAGCGGGCGAACGCCGCGCTGAGCTCCTCGTGACCGGCGGCGAGAACGTTGACACAGAACGTCCCGATCTCGCGGATCCGCGGCCATGACGACGACGTGACGGCCGGGCTGAACGAGACCAGCGGCGGGTCCAGCGACAACGAGCTGAACGACTGGCAGGTGAACCCGACCGGACCGGCCGGGCCGACCGCGGTCACGACGACTACACCGGAGGGGAAGTGGCCGAGGACGCTGCGCATACGCGCGGCCTCGATCGCGACCGGCTCGGACATCGCCTGGGGCGTCTGCGCACTCATGGCGTCGAGGCTAGGAGCCCATTCGCGCTGCCGATATCCGCGAAGCGCCACACCCTCGTCCGCGCGACGCCGTCGGTCGAGCGCTCCACCCCCCGGTCACCACGAGTAGTCGTCACGTCCGGTCAGCGAGCGGCTCTGCACCGCGTCCGACGACCCGGGGACGTCGCATTCCGGATAGTCGCGTCGCGACACGGATGGTGACACTGCACAACAGTCACTTACCGTTGACAACGACCGGCGGTTGACGACGACCGCCGGTGGTGACGCCGACCGGCCGGGCAGAGCCGACCACGGCGGTCGAAACCCGCGGAGGCTGGAGATGATGCGTGGGCACCCCGGTGCCGAGGAGCTTCCTCGACCCCTGCTCGTGACGGACGATCTCGAGCAGGCGCAGCACTACATCACCGATGTCTACATCCCGCACGACCTGCAGACCCGCGACGGCAGGCGGCTGGACTTCAAGCTGCGCTACCTGGCCTCCGAGCGCTTCACCGTCGGGCACCTCGTCTACGGCGCCGACGCGGAGCTGCTCGTCCCGCCGATGCGCGACTGCTACCACCTCAACCTGACCCTCGTCGGCCGGACGATGGTGTCGCAGAAGGGGCGTCAGGCCTCCACCCGGGCCCATCGCAGCGGGGTGCTGTTCCTGCCGGACGACCCGTTCACCGTCCGGTGGAGCCCGGAGGCGGTGCAGTACGCGGTCAAGCTCCCCCGGCGGGCACTCGAGGCACACCTCTCGAAGCTCATCAACCGGCCGGTCGAGCGCCCGATCGCCTTCGACCTCGGCTTCGACCTGACCTCACCGGTGGGCCAGTCGCTGCTCTCGGCGGTCAACTACCTCCGCGTCGAGCTCGCCCGCCCCGGCGGCATCTCCGAGATGCCGCTGGCCCGTGACCAGCTCGAGTCGCTCGTGCTCACCCAGCTGCTGCTGGCCGTCCCGAACGCCTTCACCGGCCTGCTGCACTCCCCCGGCCGACCGGCGCAGCGCAGCCGGATCCGCCGCGCGATCGACCTGATCGAGGGCAACCCTGCGGCCGAGCTCTCGCTCGCCGATCTCGCCGCCGCGGCCGGGGTCACCGGACGGCAGCTGCAGCGGGGGTTCAAGGAGACGGTCGGCATGTCGCCGATGGCCTACGTCCGCGCCGTCCGCCTCGACCGGGTGCACGCCGAACTGCTCGAGTCGGCCGGTGAGGTGCCGGTCACCGAGATCGCCATGCGCTGGGGCTTCTTCCATCTGAGCCGCTTTGCCCAGCAGTACCGGGCGCGGTTCGGCCACCTGCCGTCCGAGACGGTGCGCCAGGTGCTCCAGCGCTGACCGGGGCCGGCAGGTCCGGAAACGAGTCCGGCGGTGACATGGGCGAGGTGCTGCCTCGCCCGCGTCACCGCCGGATCGGATTCCCCGGACGGGGAACGGGTCAGATGACCACGCTGGAGGCCTGCGGGCCCTTGGCGCCCTGGGTGACCTCGTACGAGACCTTCTGGTTCTCGGTCAGCTCACGGAAGCCGGAGGACTCGATCGCCGAGTAGTGCACGAACACGTCGGCGCCACCGTCCTCGGGGGCGATGAAGCCGAAGCCCTTCTCGGCGTTGAACCACTTCACGGTGCCACGTGCCATGGGGGTACTCCTTCGATGGTGCGTCGGACGGAACAACCACGTCCTGCGGCTGCCCGGGTCAAAGTGAATCCCAGACGACAGCCGACTCCGGCACGACCGAAGACAGCGATTCGCCCGCATCATCATCCTGCGAGCGTGCTTCGAGAAGAACGAATCTCAGAACTACGGTGACCGGCACCGACGCTACACACCCATCCGGCCCGCGCCAACTGCGACAGCCGGCACCGGCGATCCGACACGATGTCGCACGAAGCGCGGGACGGGCCCGCCGACCCGGTGGGCACACCCGGCGAACCGGTGTCCGAGCTGCGCGTTCCCCGGATCCGCCGGCCGCCCCGTTCCTGGCCGGCAGCACCGACGACCCGCGAGCGTGACGCCGGTCACCATGGTCAGTCGCACAGCTCGCGGAGCGCGCTCTCCCGCGCTCATAACGAGACGCTTGACACACCGGTCGACGCGCGGTATCTCTGATTCATCGAGAGACGGCAGTCGTAGACGCCACAGGGACGGCGACCGGATCGAGACGAACGGAGGGTGATCCATCAGAGCAGCCCCCGAACATCTGGATCATTGAGTAGCGACAGTCGAACGCGGGGCCCGGTCCGTCGGACCGGGCCCCGCCGTCGTCCGCCCGAGGATCACTCGCGGGCCAGCTCGGCGAGCCTGACCTCCCGGGTCCGGGTGAGGTGGGCGCGCAGCTCGACGGTCCCGACCTCACCGGCCGGCCGGCGAGTCGCCCGCTCCGCATTCACCGACCGTTGCGCCCTTCGGGTGATCCCTGCCACGTCGGTCGGCCGAGCGGCGGCCCCTGCGTCCCAGGTGGGCGACTCAGATGTCCAGCAGCTGCTCGACGAAGCCACCGAACCCACCGGCCCGGTCCACGATGTGGATCTCCAGGATCCAGCGGCAGACCCGGCCGGACGACGCCGTGCGGCGCAACGGCGCGGTGTTGCCATCGGTGATGTAGCTGCCCCGTCGGTCGCCCTCGATCCGCTCGTGGGGGAACTCACCGACGAGGTGCCCGGCATGGGTCTCCGGGTGCTCCCAGCCCGCCTGCGCGATCCGGCCGAGCACGTACCGGTACAACTGCTCACCGGTGACGTCCTCCTGCTCGAGGAACCGCCTGCGCCCGTCCTCCCACAGCCTCGACAGGTCCGCGGCGAGTCGGTGTTTGGCCGGGTCGTCCCCGACCACGTAGGTGCGTCCGAAATCAGCCTCCCACTCCTCGAAGATCGGCCCGAAGTCCACGAAGACGATGTCGTCGTCGGTGATCGTCAGATCGGGCGGGTTCTCCCGGTACGGCGACAGCGTGTTGCGGCCCGTCCGCACGATGCGCTTGTGCCAGAACCGGTCGATCCCGAACAGCTCGCGCGCGAGGTCACGCACCCCGTCGGAGACCTCCTGCTCGGTGGCCCCGGCCGCGATCAGCCCACGGCCGGCCGCGGTCTCGAACAACACCCCCGCTTTCCTCTCGGACTCGCGCAGCGCGTCGATCCTGGCCTGCTCGAGGGCAATCATTCTCACTCCTCTCCGCATCTGCGCACACCGCGTCAGCGCAGACTCCGCAGATGCGGAGCGCTCTCCGAGCCTGCCACGGCGCCGGCTCGATCCGACACTCCGACCCGCCACCGGTGCGCGCAACCCCCGGTATCGATCGACATCGTCGATGAGCCGATCCAGGAGACTCATGTCTCCGCAATTGCGGAAACGAGAGCACCGTAGAACCGTGAATGCGGTATCACAGTCCAGCTCGAGGAGGAGCTATGGCCACCATTCTCTGCGTGCTCTACGACGACCCGGTCAGCGGCCACCCGAAGTCCTATGCCCGTGACGGGCTGCCCGACCTGGAGGGTTACCCGGGCGGGCAGACCCTGCCGACACCGTCGGCGATCGATTTCACCCCGGGGGAGCTCCTCGGCAGCGTGTCCGGCGAGCTCGGGCTCCGCCGCTTCCTGGAGGACCAGGGCCACACCCTGATCGTCACCTCGGACAAGGAAGGGCCGGACTCGGAGTTCGAGCGCCGCCTGCCCGAGGCCGACGTGGTCGTCTCCCAGCCGTTCTGGCCCGCTTACCTGACCGCCGACCGATTCGCCAAGGCACCGAACCTGAAGCTGGCACTCACCGCCGGCATCGGCTCCGACCACGTCGACCTCGATGCCGCGATCGAGCACGGCGTCACCGTCGCCGAGGTCACCTACTGCAACTCGATCAGCGTCGCCGAACACGTGGTGATGATGATCCTCTCCCTGGTTCGCAACTACCTGCCGTCCCACCAATGGGTCCTCGACGGTGGTTGGAACATCGCCGACTGCGTCCAGCGCGCCTACGACGTCGAGGGCATGGACATCGGCACCGTCGCCGCCGGGCGGATCGGCCTCGCGGTGCTCCGCCGCCTGGCCCCGTTCGACGTGCGGCTGCACTACACCGACCGCCACCGCCTCCCGGCCGAGGTCGAGCAGGAACTCAACCTGACCTACCACCCCGACGCCCGTGCGATGGTCCCGCACTGCGACGTCGTCACGATCAACGCGCCGCTGCACCACGAGACCCGCAACCTGTTCGACGACGACCTGCTGGCCACCATGCGGCGGGGCACCTACCTGATCAACACAGCGCGCGGGCTGATCGTCGACCGCGACGCGATCGTGCGCGCCCTGGAGAGCGGGCAGCTCGCCGGTTACGCCGGCGACGTCTGGTACCCCCAGCCGGCGCCGGCCGACCACCCCTGGCGGACCATGCCGCACCACGGCATGACCCCGCACATCTCGGGCTCCACCCTCTCGGCGCAGGCCCGGTACGCCGCCGGCACACGGGAGATCCTCGAGTCCTTCTTCGCCGGCAGCCCGATCCGGGACGAGTACCTGATCGTCGAGGGCGGCCGGCTCGCCGGTACCGGCACACTCCTACAGCGCGAAGGGGTGACGGCGGTGACCACCCGCCTCGACGGCCGCCGAGCCGTCCTCGACGCGAAGAAGCGCCTCGGACTGCGCTGGGAAACGATCGCCGACGAGATCGGACGTTCCACGGAGTGGACGACATCCGCGCTGCTCGGCCAGCAGACCCTGACCGCGGACCAGGCCGTGGCGGCGGGCGCGCTGCTGGAGCTCGGCGCCGGCGCGACCGATGCCCTGACACTGCCGCCCGAGCGGGGGGCCGCCGCGGCCGACACCACCGACCCGCTCGTATACCGGTTGACCGAGGTCGTGCAGGTGTACGGCAGCACGATCTCCGAACTCGTCCGTGAGGAGTTCGGCGACGGGATCGTGTCCGCCATCGACTTCGAGCTCGGCCTGGCCCGGGAGACCGATCCGAAGGGCGACCGCGTCGTGATCACCCTGAACGGGAAGTTCCTCCCCTACCGGACCTGGTGAGAACGGGCCGGGGCCCGGGGTCGCCCGGGCCCGGCCCGTAGACGAAACAACACCGGGTGGGAACCCCGGGGGGGAGAGACGGTGGGG